>JANPIT010000313.1:0-8888 GCA_031425115.1 Opitutaceae bacterium
CGATGCCACCGGTGCCGCCGACGCCGGAGGTCTCGATCGAGTAGGTGCCGGCGGGGAGCGTGAGAATCAAAGCGGAGTCGTTGGTCGCCAGCGGCATCGCGCCGACGGCAGCCGTCGCGGTGGCCAGGAGGGATTGGCTGACGTTGGTGGAAGACCAATTGTCATTGGAATCGAGAACCGTGCCGCCCGTGGCCTTCACCACGACCATGGGATTGGCGAGCGCACCGGGCAGACCGAGGCCCGCGCCCACGGCGCGGATCAACACGGGCTGGTTACTCGTCGCACCGCTGAGCGTGAAACTGGTGACGGCGGTGCCGCTGGCAGGAAGTGCCGCACGGTTGGACGCATAGGCGATGCGATTGACTGCGTCGTTTTCGTAAATTTCGAGGAGGGCCTGACCGGTGGTGGCGCCAACACCGGTGACGCGCGCCGTATAGGTTCCGGGAGGAAGGGTGATCAGGAGCGCGGCGTCTTTTGCATTTAGGGGCGTAGCGCCGGTGGGATTTGCCGCGGCGCCGAGGGATTGGTCCCAGTCATTGTTCGTTCCGCCAGAGACAATCACTCCCGAGGAATCATAGATTGCTAGGAAGGGGTCGGCCAGCAGGCCGGTGCCTGAGAGCGAGGGCCCAAGCGCCCGAATCAAAACGGATTTAGACGCCGAGCCTTCGATCGAGAAGCTGCTCACAAGGGCGGAGTCGCCGCCGAGTGCGTCGCCACGTCGCGACGTGGCGGCCAACCGCGGGCCTTGCGGAACTGTGAACATAGTCGTCGGGGACGATGTGACGACCGAGCCATCGGCCAACGTGACGGTGATTTGTCCGCTCATCGCCAGTGCAGGCACCACAGCCGAAATCTGGGTGTTGGAGACGACGTTGAAGGTGGTCGCCGGGACAGTATTTACGCCGCTGGGCCCGTTGAAGCGCACCGCCGTTGCGCCGGTAAAGCCGCTCCCGTTGATCGTGACGCCCGCGCCCGGGGCGCCCGACAGCGGGGAGAATCCGCCGCTGGCGGAAATAAACCGCACGGTGAGGGTCGCGTTGCTCGACTCGGCCTGGCCGAGCGCGTTGGAGACGACGACGTTGAAGTTGGCGTTGTTCAGCGAGGAGGTGACGTTCGGAATCGTGTAAGACGGACCGAATGCGCCGGCTAGCTCGACTGTGCCGTTGCGCCACTGGTAAGTGACGCCCGGGTTACCAGTCGCGATCACGTTAAAGGTCACGCTCTGTCCAGCGTTGGCCACTTGGCTCGCAGGGGGCGTGACGATCGCCGGCGAGGCATCCGGCGCGTGCGCGAAAAACAACGAATTGACCGGCAGGGTAACATCCGCGGCACTCACGCCGGGGGCGCGATAGATGGCGGAGGCCGTGATCGTTTGGGTGCCCGTCAAGGCCGCGGGATATTGGACGACCACGACGAAGCTCACGCGATTGGCGGGGAACGCACTGTAAGAGAAGTCCAGGGTGTTCATCCCCGAGGTCGGCACGGTGCTAAACGCGGTGTTCGTGCCGCCGATCCAACCCGGGCTGAGCGGCGGATCACCGGCAGTCAGCGGCGCAAGCGTCCATCCGCTGGGAAGGTTGATCTTGAAGCCAAGCGCACCTGGACTAGCCACCGTGCTGTAATCGATACCTGCGGTGAGCGTGACATGGCCGCCGGCCGACGAGTAGTTGCTTGTGGACGCCGTAAAGCTGGTCGTCTGGGCAAACGCACCGACAACGGAAGTGAATGCCGCCAAAGCGCGGAGGAGGAATCGTTTCATGAGGAAGTTAAGCTGTAAGAGGATGGCCGACGGTTCGGATAAAACGGGAGGATGTGCTGGGGACTAAGCACCACAGTCGAAGTATCGCGCCGCTACGGGAAGTCCGCCGACTACCTGAATTCCGGTAGTATAGTATGAAGTGGGCAAGTCGGCGCGGAAGCCGGCGGGCACAGGAGTAGTTTCGTAACGGCGAGACACAGAAGGAGCGGAAACGCTATTCACGAAAGGGACTTCCGTGATGTCAAACGTCTGAATGCCAATGAATGACATTTCCGCCCGCACGATTGCGGGGGTGAACCGAGGCGTAGACGGCAAAGTTGTCACGGCAGCTCGTAGACTTCCACCAATGCAACGCCCGTGGTGTTCGCGACCCCGCTGACTTGAGCCGTATAGGCTCCCGGCGGTAGATGCACGATCAGCGCCGCATCCTGGCTACCGGCTGCCAAGGCAAACGCTCCGACCTGCGCCGAGCTGGAAGCGATCGTAGTAGCGTCGGCCGAGCTACTCCAACCCGCGTTCTGCGCGAGCACGGTGGCTCCCGCACTTACCGAAAGCTGCGGCCGCGCTAAGACGCCGCCAACGCCGAACTGAGCGAGCGCCGGACCGACTCCGCGGATGAGTAGCCGCTTGGGCACCGAGCCGCTCACATAAAACCCCGCGATCAGTGCATTGTCGCCTGTTCCGGCCGTGGCTCGCGTAGCGATGTTGATAATCCGTTGGCTACGTGGAATGGCCCCGATCGTCGCATCGTAGACCTCGACCAGGCACACCCCACTGGCCCCGCCCTGCCCCGTGACGACTGCCGTGTAAGCCCCAGGCTCGAGCGTCAGCAAGAGGGCGGCATCGCGGCTATTCGCGGGCAGACCAAACGCACCCACCCGCGACGTCGTGGCTGCGATCGTCGCTGCACTCGGAGCGTCGGCCACTGTCGCCGCCCAGTCATTGCCAACGGCGAGTGACGTAGTTCCCCGAAACAGTTCGAGCCGCGACGCGCTCAGCGCCCCCGCAACACCAAACGCGCTGCCTAGAGTGGGCCCGATTGCGCGGACCAAAACGGGTTTTGGCGCATCGCCCGAGATCACGAAGCCCGCAATCAATGTGTTCGCGGTCGTGCCTGTTTGGCTGCGCGTGGAGATGTTGATGAGCTTCTCGACGTCGAGGCGCGCATCGTTGTTGGCGCCGGAAAACGTTAAAACCGGACCTGCGCTGGGCGTGACAGTGGCAGTGAGCGTTCCACTATCAGCCAAGATCGCGCCCGTGATGGTCGCGCTGGCAGCGGTCGTCGCGGATAGGACCCCGTTTGCCGTCACGCTTCCGACTCCGCCATCGGCGGTCGGGCCGTTGAGCGTCACGACCAAGGCCTGTCCCGCCGGCGAAATGAGCGTGTAGCTTTGGGCTGAACCACCGATCGCACCTGCCTGATAAAACCCCGCGACCGCCGTGGTGGTGGCACCGGAGCCTGTGACCGCCGGAGCGGAGAAGCTGAGATTGAGTCCGCTGACGGTCCCCGCCAGTGCGCCGTCTGCGGCGATGGCTCCCTCAACGTGAAAGTCTCCCTCGTGAGCCGCCACGGGCGGCGTGCCCGTCCCGCGTGCGCCAGCGGGCAAGCGAGGGTCCGGGAGGGTCAGGCTGAATCGCCCCGTAGTATCGATGAGCAGCTCCCGACTTATCAGCGCAACCCGCGCGCCATTGGCAAAACCGAGGAGCACGCCCGTGCGATCGGCACGCACCAGCAAAGCCAGCGCGCCGGCGTTCCCGCCAAACGCGCCAAAATAGATCCCCGCGATCCCGCGCGTCGACACCACCAACGCTGCGCTGTTCGAGGTCACGCTGCCGGCGCCGTTTGTGACGACGACGCGATAAGTGCCGGCCGTGGCGGCGGTGAGCCCGGTCAAGTTCAGGGTGTCCGTCGTCGCACCGGCGAGCGGGACACCGTCCTTCTGCCACTGATACGTCACTGTGCCGCTGCCCGTGGCCGAGACGCGAAACGTCGCCGCACCGCCCAGCGCCGCCGCCTGCGCCACCGGCTGGGTAACGATCGTGACCGGCAACGGGGTGGCCGAGACCGTGACGGTCGCAGCACTCGAAAGCACCGCGCCGGCCGAATTGGTCACGAGCAAAGTATAAGAACCCGCGTCGCCCGCCTGCCCTGCGAGCGTGAGGGTCGCCGAGGTGGCGCCGACCAACGGGACGCCGTCTTTCCGCCATTGATACGTGAGGGGTCCCGTGCCGGTGGCATCGACGCTCAACGTGAGCGAGGTCCCCACCACCGCTACACCGCTGCGCGGCTGCGTGACGATCTGAGGCGCTTGAGCGAGAGACTTTACCACCAGCGTGGCTGCGGCCGACGTGATTGATCCGGCAGAATTGGAAACGACCACCGTATAGGTCCCCGCAGCGCTCACGGGCACGCTGGGCAATGTGAGCGTCGCTTGGGTTGCCCCGGCGAGAGGGTTACCGTCCTTACGCCATTGATACGTGAGCGGTGCCGTGCCGGCAGCCGTGACGCTCCAGATCACGCTCTGCCCTTCATTTACCGTCTGGGCCGTGGGCTGGCTCGTGATCGTCGGCGCAACCACCGTCGTGCCTCCTCCGCCGCCGCCGGAAGTGGCTGGTGCGATTACGATATCGGGAATCGTGACCTGATACGTAGAGTCGCCACGAAACGTCAGGAAGTTCGCCCCTTCTGATTTGCGAAAAACCTGAGATCCGACGAGGCCCGCGGGATAAGTGACGGAAAAGGAAAACCGCAGCGGGCTGTTGGGAAAACTGGTGTAAGCAAAGTCGAAGGAAGCACTCGCGCCCTCCACCGGAAATAAATTGGGGCGACTCGGGCCTTCCACCCCGGCAAAGGACCACCCGGCCGGTGCGCCGATCGTGATGCCCAACGCGCGGATGGTCGCGGCCGCTTCACTATAAGTGACAGTCACTTCGAATCGCACGGTCCCGCCGGTGCCGCTGTAGGTAGCCGGGCTGGGCACAACCGTGACGACTGGCGGGGTCTGCGCCCACGCCGCAGCGCAGCAAAGCACGGCGAGGAGGAGAGCGCGGACTAGTTTCATGCGTGGACCGTGTTCGGTATGGCGGATTCGGAGTAAAACTCACGGAGAAAGCGGACATTTCCCGATGAGCAGCCGTTACCTCTCCGTCCCGCGGCAATTTGCGCCGGAAAATGCTAAAGCTCGCGGTGCCGCTGCGCGCGCCGATCAATGCGCCGCGCTCCCCGAATCTTCTCCACTAATAAAACGGCCATTGGTTTCGGCGGCGCCCTGCCATTACGGTCCGCAAGTGCATAGCAACGAAACAACGGAAGCGGGGATCCTTCAAACGGTCAGGCGAGCGGTCGCCGCGCGTCCCCTCCCCACCTTCGCGAACCTCCGGCTCGCGGCCATCGATCTCGATGGCACGCTGCTCGGGCCCGATCTCACGATCAGCGCGGAGAATCGCCGCGCGGTGGCTCGCCTTCGAGCCGCTGGACTGGAGGTCGTCGTAGCCTCCGGTCGCCACCACGCCTCGATCCGGCCCTACGCAGCGCAGCTTCCGGACGTGCGCTGGGTGGTCTCGGTCCAAGGCGGCGAGGTGAGCGACGTCGCGCGCGCGACCGTCTTGAGTCAGCGCTTCATCGCGCGCGCGCACCTCGAAACCGCACGGCTGCTGCAAACGGAACTCGGCATCACCGGCCTGTTTTACGCGCCCGACCGTATCCTCACCTCGACTACGGCGCAGACCGACGTGGAATTTTATGCGCGGCTTACCGGCCTCCATCCTGTTCGAGTGCCGGGCGGCGACCTCAGCCAGGGCGAAATCTTCAAAATCGTGTGGGTCGGAAGTCCCGCCGCACTCGACGCCATCGCAGTCCACCCGCGGGTCGCGGCGCTCGGGCTGCAAACGGTGCGCACGCACCAGCGCCTTTTTGAACTGTTGCCGATCGCCGTCACCAAGGCGACCGGCCTCGCCGTGTTAGCCGCGCACCTCGGGCTCACCGCTCGCGACGTCGTTGTTTTTGGCGATGCGGATAACGACATCCCGATGTTCGACTGGGCCGGCGCATCCTTCGCGATGCCGCATGGCTGGCCGGCCGCCCTCCCACGGGCGCACTGGATCGCGCCCGCGGGACCCGCCGAATCCGCATTCGCGCGAGCCGTGGATATGATTGGCTAACGGCATTGCTTCGCTCGTCGTTTCAGTCCGCGTCGAGCGCAGCTCCCGACTCGACTGGCGACCGGAATTGCCACGCTCCCACCGGCTCCGCGAGAACGGCTGATTTTTTTTTGCGGCATCCGGGAACTTGCCGCGCTGCGCCTCCACCGTAGCGCGAGCACTGCGTTACCCCCATGGTCTTTTGTTTTGGCAATACAAAGACCTGAACCGTAGGTCAGCGCGCTTGCGCGCGCCAAACCGCGTCCGCAAGCGGACTGGCCTACATTTACGCAGCCAAACCAAAAGACCATGGCGTTACCCTTCTCCCTCCCATGTTTAAACTCGCACTGATTCAGATGCACGTGGCAGGCGGGGCGCGGGACCAGAATCTTACGCGGGCGGAGCATCATATCGGCGCGGCCCGCGCGGCGGGCGCGGACGTGGTGCTCTTGCCGGAGACACTCAATCTCGGCTGGACGCATCACTCGGCCCACACGGACGCCGGCACGATTCCGGATGGCCTCTCGTGCCAGCGGCTGGCGGCCGCCGCGCGGCGGCACAGCGTTTATGTCTGTGCCGGCATCGTCGAACGCGCGGGTGAACACATCTTCAATTCGGCCGTCCTGATTGATCCGCACGGCGCGATCGTGCTGCATCATCGCAAGATCAACGAACTCGGCCTCGCGCACGATATCTATGCCCAAGGCGACCGGCTGGCTGTCGCCCACACCCCGCACGGCACCATCGGCGTCATGATCTGCGCGGACGCGTTCGCGCCGGGCCAGGTGATTTCGCGCACACTGGGGATGATGGGGGCCGACGTGATTCTCTCGCCCTGCGCCTGGGCAGTGCCCGCCGACTACGATGACGCGCGGGAGCCCTACGGGCAGGTGTGGTTGGAAAACTACCAGCCCGTCGCACGCGATTTCCGCCTCTGGATCGCCGGCTGCAGTAATGTTGGCTGGATCAGCGACGGACCGTGGCGCGGGCGCCAGTGCATCGGGTGTTCGCTGGTCGTCGACCCCCAGGGGAACACGGCTCTCCGCGGGCCTTACGGCTCAGAGGCTGAAGCAATGCTCCTCGCCGACATCACCCCGGAACCTCGACCCGCGCGTGGCGAAGGCTGGGCCAGCCGCTGGACAAAAAAGACTCAACACGAGAACTGAAGGCGCCGTGCCGCCGCCCACCGACTGGCGCGGCCACGCCTCGCTCGCTCAAATTTCATCGCTCCGGGGATCTGCATCAGCGCGCGGTTCCTCGCTGCACGAGGGGGCAGCTGCTTGTAACAGATTTCGGATACGGGCGCGAATCACGTCCCAACTCCCACTGCAAACGAAGTCAGAGACGCCCGCGGCCCGCGCGTCCGCCTCCACGTTCGCGCACCCCGTCAACATCATGACGCGGGTCGTCTGGTCTTCGGCCCGAATCGCCCGGACCAAGTCGAGACCTTGCATGCGCGGCATTCGGTTGTCGGTAAAAATGGCGTCGAAGCGTTCCGCTTTCCAGCAGTCCAACGCTTCCTCCCCGCTGCAGCAGGTGCGCACGATTGCGGCGGGAAACTCCCGCAGAACGGCTCGCTCCAGCAGGTAGAGTCCGTTTTCCTGGTCATTCACCAAAAGCACACGCGGAGTTTCCATCGTTTAGCGTAAAGGATTTCCTGTGGTGGATCCCGGCAGACCGCCCGCGGCAGCCTTCTCTTCGGACTCCACCCCCAACGAGACCAATTTCAAAATGCGTTTCTCGATGTCCTCTTCAATCTCTTTGTGCGCCGTCACGTCCTGCATCACCAGAACCGCTCCCACGATGTGGCCGTCGAGTCCCCGCAGCGGTGAAGTGGACGCGAACACCGACTTTGTGGAGTGATCGAGACACTTGATCCGCACGATCTCGTTCTGCGCCCTCTCGCCCGTGCTCAAAGCGCGCATCAACGGGCCGTCGCGCCCCTTCAGTAATTGTCCGTCATTGTCCCACCACGACAAAAACTCGCCGTAGGAATCGGTCCGCACCTGGTCGACGGACTTGAGAATCTTCATCACTTCCTCGTTCGATTGGCAGACGCGACCTTGGGCGTCCGTAATAATCACGCCCACGCGCAGCGATTCGAGTAGCGATGACAGCTTCCGGCCGGTGCGCAGGAGTTCCTCGGACTCCCGCAGTTGCCGCTCCTTGTCGCGGAGCAACGTAGCCTTCTGGCGGAACGACGCATAAATCCCCACTTTCAGCCGCAGAATCTCCGGATCGAAGGGCTTGCTGAAATAATCCAACGCGCCGGCCTCGTAGCCCTTCTTGACGAACGGATCCTCCGTGAAAATGGCCGTGATGAAGATGATCGGGATCTCCTCGCAGCCCGGCATATCCTTGATCCTACGGGCCGTCTCCATCCCATCCATGTCCGGCATCTGCACATCAAGCAGGATAAGCGCGACATCCGGGTGCACAGACAACTGACTCAGGGCTTCCGCGCCCGAATTGGCGCGGATCAACCGGTATCCCAAACCGTCGAGCACTGCTTCGAGCGCGAGCAGATTTGCAGGCTTATCGTCGACCAGCAGCAGTTTAGTCGAAGGAAGATGGCCCCGGAGCATCTGGCAAAGAGGCGCAAAAAAAACGCACACGCAAGCCAACAGGCCTCAATCGCCATTCTTAATCCATGGTCTTTTGTTTTGGCTATACAAAGACCTGAACCGTAGGTCAGCGCGCTTGCGCGCGCCAAACCGCGTCCGCAAGCGGACTGGCCTACAGTTACGCCTCCAAACCAAAACACCATGATCCTTAAGCTCGACTCTACCTAAGTGCAGCTCAGCCAACACTCCGCTTACATACCGTGCCGCGCGACCATCACGGGCCGCAATTCCTGAGCGCTCAGCTCACCGTCGCGGTTCAGATCAAGGCGCTTCAAACTGGAGACCGCGTTCGCGATCTCCAGCGGTTGAAGATCGCCGTCCTGGTTCGCATCGAGGGTGAAAACGATGTTGAAAGCCGTGGCGCC
>JANPIT010000314.1:0-5199 GCA_031425115.1 Opitutaceae bacterium
CTCGTGCGCGCGGTCTCTCAACATTGAGAGCAGCAGCGTCAGCTATTTTTCTTCTTCTGGCGTCGTGGCTTGCGCGGGGGACGTAAGGAAAGAGCGCCGAACGTGAGGTTAGTTAGTTAGGCCGGGAGCGAATTTGAGCTCGCCCTGCGCCGCAACTGCGCGTCGAGACGCTCGTAGTCGCCCAGATGGGCGCGCATGAGACTTTTCCAGAGCTTGCCGTGATTGGGCACGGAGAAGTGGAGCAACTCGTGCACGATCACGTAATCACCCAGCTCGCGGTCGAGACCGAGCAGCTCGTCGTTGAAATTCAGATTGCCCGCCGTCGAACACGACGCCCACTTCCGGCGCATCGGGCGCACCGCGAGCGAGCGCGTCTTTACGTCGAGCTTCGCGGCCCACTCCAGCACGCGGGCCTTGAACTCCTCCTTGTCGCGCCAGCGGCTCATGCGCGGAAGGTGCGTTGAAGCAGCGTGAACAACGCTTCCACGGTCCCAGTGACTTTGTCCATGTCGTCCTCCGCTGCGAAGAGTGCAAAGGTCACTTTCTTCCGCGCCTCGCGCAGCTCCTGTTCACTCGATTTCCAATTGGGAAACTCCGCAAACGCGGCCGCGACTTTTTTGCTCACCGCCTCGGGATTCGGAATGCCATCGTCAGTCAGCTTACTGAGGACAAAGTAGGTCAGCGCATCGAGCCCCTTTGCCGCCTGCTCCTTCTTTCGCTCTTCGTTTTTTTCGATGGCGGCGAGCAGGTCGGCGAGCGCTTCTGCCGTCGTTGTCTGCCGATCCTCGAAACTCTCCTGCACGGCGCGCGCGCGATCGGCCAGGGCGATGAGGAACGGATCGTCGCTCTCTTTTTCCGCCGTCTTCTCGATGCTCTTGATCAGGTTGATGACCTTGGTCGCCTTGCCTTCGTCCCGCGCCTTGATCGTCTCGATGGTCGAGCGATCGATCGCGATATACTCGGCCTGCGGGGCCTCCATCGCCACGCCGATGTGTTGCTGCACGAGCGCGTTCGTTTTCTTCTGAAACGCGCGATCGACATACACGCGGCGGGTGTAGGCGTTGCGCACGACTTCGTAGATGCCGGAGACGGTCGCGTAGTCTTCGAGGAACGGGCGCAGGAACGCATCCGGCGAGATGATCTCGTAGAGCATCTCGATCTCCTTGTATTCGCGGAAAAATTCCTTGCGCCGCTCCTTGTCGCGGAAGTGCTCGATCAGATTGTCCACGTCCTTGTCGTCGAATCTGCGCGTCAGCAACGCGAGATAGGGCGGCACCTTCGATTCCATCTTCGCCTTGAAGAGCTGCTTCAGCAGCCCGATGTCCTTCACGATCGCGTTGATCTCCTCGCTGTCGAAGGCGAGGGCCTTCTCCAGTTTGTCAAAGATGCCCACGAAATCCAAAACGAAGCCGTGCGGCTTCACCATCTCCGCCGCCTCGTTTTCATACGGACGGTTCACGCGCGCGATCGCCTGGAGCAGCGTGTGGTCGCGCATCGGCTTGTCCAAATACATCGCGTAAAGGATCGGTGCGTCGAACCCGGTGAGGAGCTTTTCGGTAACGATGAGAATCTTCGGCCACTCCTTCAGCTTCGCGAAATCCTTCCGGATCGCCCGCTCCCGCTTCTCTTCGAGGTGCCACTTCTTCAGGTGCGGCGGGTCGTTGTTGTTCCCCGTGAAAACGATTTCGGAATACTCCCGTGGCAGGATGGCATCGAGCGCTTCCTTGTAGAACGCGCACGCCTCGCGATCCACCGCGACGAGGAACGCCTTGTAGCCGAGCGGCTCGACGTTTTCGCGGTAGTGATCGGCGACGTGCCGCGCCACGTTCTTCACGCGCTGCCGGCCCTTGAGGAAATTCTTCAGGTTCACCGCGCGTTCGAGAATTTTGTTCAGCTCCTCGATGTCGGCGATGCCCTGCGCCTCGGCCAGCGCGAGGAATTCCTTCTCCATGATCTCGTGCGGCACGAGCATTTCGTTCGGCGCGAGATTGTAGTAGAGCGGCAGCGTGGTGCCGTCCTCGATGCTTTCGGCGATGGAGTATTTGTGGAGGTAGCCCTTGTCGTCCTCGCAGCCGAAGGTCTTGAAGGTGCCCTTGCCGTAAGCGGTCTTGTCCACCGGGGTGCCGGTGAAGCCGATGAAGGTCGCGTTGGGCAGACCGGCCATGAGGAAGTTGCCGAGGTCGCCGCCGGTCGTGCGGTGCGCTTCGTCGATCAGGACGAAAATGTTTTCCCGCGTGTTTAGGTTCGCCGGCATGTCGCGGAATTTGTGGATCATCGTCACGATGATGCCTCGGTAGTCCTGACCCTTGCCGTCGAGCAGCCGGTTGAGTTCGGCGATGCTGTGCGCGTGCGCCACGTTGCCGAGCCCGACCGACGCCAGGTTTTTCAGCATCTGATCCTCCAGCTCGTTGCGGTCGATCATCAGCAGCACCGTCGGCTTTTCCGCTTCCGGCGCGCGGTAGAGCATCTCCGCCGCCTTGATCATCGTGTAGGTTTTGCCGCTGCCCTGCGTGTGCCACTCGAGACCGCGCGTGAGCTTTGGGCTCAGCGCGCGCGACACCACCTTGTCGGCCGCCGTGGACTGGTGCTGGCGCAGGATAAACTTTTGCAGCTCCTCGTCCTTTTCCGCGAAAAAGATAAAATCCTTCAGGAAACGCAGCACCTGCGGCACGGCGCAGAAGCTCTTCACCTTGGTTTCCAACTGGCCCACCTGCTCGTGCTTCCAATTGAAAAGATTTCGCCGGACGGTGTTCCACGTCACGCCGTAGGAAAAGCCGATGGCCTCGGTCGCCGTGAAAACCATCTCCGGCACCATCACCTCCGGCGTCTCGTCGTGGTAACGCCGGATCTGGTCCACGCCGAGCGCGATCGCCTCGTCCTTGCTCGCGTTCTTACACTCGATCACCAGCACCGGAATGCCGTTGATCAGGAAAACGACATCCTCCCGCGTGCCGTGCCGGCCGTTGTGGACTGTGAACTCCTCCGTGACCTCATAGACGTTGCGTCGCTCGGCCGGCTCGCGCGCGAAATCAGCGTAGTCGATGACCGTCAGGTCCAGCTCCCGGTTTTCGCCAGCCTCGAAAAACTTCCCCTGATTGCGGAGATAGGTGAGGAAGTCGCGGTTGCCGGCGATATCCGCCGTAAGCCGCATCAAGCGTCCGACCAGCGCACCCTCGGCCTCCTGGTATTTCGGATTAAATTCCCGGACCTTGGCGTGAAGCAGGTCACCGAAATAAGGCGTGGCCGTCCGCGCCCGAGCTTCCGACGTGGCCGCTGCCGCGTCGAATCCCCGCCGCCGCTCCGCCTCCTCCCGCGGCACGAACGTCCACCCGACCTCCTGCGCGTAGGCGAGGATGCGGGCCTGGACGGTCTTGTGCTCGCCGGGTTTCGGCATGGCTCAGGATTTTTCCTTCGCCGGCAGGATCTCGCGCACGACCGCGGTGAGCTGCTTCGCCGTCGGCAGCTTGCCTTTGAACTCCGCCGGCAGCTTCGACTGCATCTCGTATTCCGCCACGCCGATGGGGTTCGTCTTCGACTTCAGCGCAAACTCCACCTCCACGTCGTCCTTCTCTGCGCAGAGGATAATGCCGATGGACGGGCGGTCATCCGACGCGCGCTCCTTTTCGTTCAGCAGGTTTAGGTAGAAATCCATCTTGCCCGCGAACTCCGGCTCGAATCCGACCACTTTGAGGTCAAACGCGACCAGAGCTTTGAGGAAGCGGTGGTAGAACAGCAGGTCCACGAAGTATTCCTTCTGCCCCAGCGCGAGCCGGTATTGCCGGCCCACGAAGCAGAATCCGTAGCCGAGTTCCAAAATGAACTGCTGCAAGCGCCCGATCAGTCGTTCCTCCAATTCCCGCTCTTTCATCGGCCGCGCGATGCCGAGGAATTCCAGGTTGTAGCGGCTCTTCAGCATCTCGTCCGCCTGCTCCGCGAAATGCTCCGGCAGCGCCACGGCGAAGTTGTGCGTCTTCTTCTCCGCCTTCGCCCGCTCGTAGGCCTGGGCCTTGATCTGGTTGAGGAGCACCGCGCGGCTCCAGCCGAACTGGGCCGTGGCCTTGAGATAATAGAGCCGGGCGGCCGGGTCGGTGAGTTTCGCAAGGGCATTGGCGTGATGTCCCCATGGCACTTTGGTTACTAATTCTCTCACAGCTTGTGAGAGAATTTCAGGCTTCGCCAGTGCCGCACCCTGATTCCCTAATTCTCTCACAGCTTGTGAGAGAAATTCGGGCGACGTGTGATCCGCATAGAGCTGCAGCATGCGCCAGACATTGCCGGAGGAAAATCCCCGCATGTCGGGAAACTCCGCTCGCAAGTCCGCCGCCAGCCGCTCCACCACGGCGTCGCCCCAGCCTTCGACCGTTTGCTTTTCCACAATCCCTCGTCCGATGTCCCAATAGAGCAGCACCAGCTCGCGGTTTACCGCGCGCCCGGCACTCAGACGCGCGGACTGGATGCGGCTTTTTACCTCGGTCAGAAACGCGGAGTAGTCAGGGGTGGTGAGAACGGGCTTCACGGGTTTCGGGCGGAGGTTAATTCTTCAGCAGGCTGCTGAAGAATTTTGGCGGCAGGCGGCAGCCAAATTCTCGCACAGCCTGTGCGAGAATTGTCGGACGGGTGGCAATCGCGCCAGACGGAATTCTGGCACGGGCTGTGCCAGAAGTTTGGCGACAGCTTGCCGCCAAATTGGAGCGGCCGGAACGGGTGCGGGCACCATCATTGGTTAGGGAGCCTCTGTTTCTGGGACAGCCCGTCCCAGAATCCCGTCGAGCTCGAGGTCGTGGACCCGGAGCTGCGCCGTCATCAACTGGTGCAGCAACGTGCGGAACAGCGCGCTCAGGGTGGCGTGTTTGCGGCGGTGGTGGGCGAGCTTCGAATCAACGGACGATAGCGCGGTAACGATCTCGCTTTGCTCCTCAGGTTTCGGGAACGCGAGCGGGAAGCCGCGGATCAGGGCCGCGTTCATGTTCTTCTGGTTGGCTCCGTGTCCGAGCTTTCTCAGATTCTCGTAGTGAAATTCGAGGTAGCAGTAGAGGTAGCGGGATGAAACCTGGTTTTCGCTGCGCGGAGTCCCAGATCCAATTTTCGAGCGACTTGTCGGGAGCGGTGGCCATGGGCGGTCGCCACAAGATGGCGGCGCGCGAAGCCTGCCAATGCGAATCCGTGCCCGTCGCGGCTCGCCCTATTTCCGTCGTGTGG
>JANPIT010000315.1:0-2934 GCA_031425115.1 Opitutaceae bacterium
GCAACGCGACTGGCTGAAGGCGACGCTCAAGGCCAGCGACGCGAAGTGGAAAATCCTGATCTCGCCGACGCCGATGGTCGGCCCAGATGATCTGCAGAAAATCGACAATCACGCCGATATCCGCGGCTTCCGCCACGAGGCCGACGCGTTCTTTGCCTGGCTGCAGGAAAATCGCATCGGCAACCTGACGATCGTCTGCGGCGACCGCCACTGGCAGTATCACAGCCTTCATCCCAGCGGAGTCGCAGAGTTCGGGTGCGGCGCGTTGAACGACGAGAATGCCCGTCTCGGCATCGCGCCGGGCGCGAAGAATGGCTCCGACCCCGCGGGACGGATCAAGCAGCTCTATACTTCGCCGACACCCAACGGCGGGTTCCTGCAGATCACAGCGGGGGAGAGTTTGCTCCTCGAGCATTTCGATTCTCGCGGGAAGCGACTCCACTCCGCCCTGAGATAGCTCGCGGCCTGCTCGACCCCATTCAACGCGCGCGTGCGCAGTTTTTCCGACCCCGAACAACCATGTCTCATTCCCGATTTTTCTCCGCCCTGCGATCCGTCGCCATCGCGTCGCTTTGCCTGGCAGCCGCCACTCTCCACGCCGCTGAAAAAGCGCGCGCACCCTACAACGTGCTGTTCATCGCCGTCGATGATCTGAACGACTGGGTGGGTGCCTTCGGCGGCGCTCCGCAAAAGCGGTCGGCGACGCCCAACCTCGATCGCTTCGCGAAGAGCGGCTCCGTCGTTTTCCAACAGGCCAATTGCGCCGGTCCCGTCTGCGGGCCGTCGCGCTCCGCGTTGCTCTCGGGCTTCATGCCGCACCGGAGCGGCGTCTACGGCAACGCCCAGAACATGCGCGGTGCGGAACTGGTGAAGACCCACCTGACGCTGCCGGAATATTTCTCGAAGCACGGCTACCACACGCTTTCGAATGGGAAAATCTTTCACAAGCATCCGGGCGACGAAGGGCATTGGGCTTTCGACCAATGGGACGATTCCGCGGGCGGAAGCGGTTCGCGGCCTGACCCGGAACGCATCACTTCTCGTCGACAAAACCTGCTCAACGGAAAACCCATCCCTCGGCCCGAGGTGAAGCGCGAGGGAATGAAAGAGGGCGACGCGGATGGCACGGAATTCAGCTGGGGCCCGACCAAGGGTCCCAAAGAAGACTCGAAAGATTGGAAGGCGGCCGAGTGGGCTGCGACCGCATTGGCGAAGCCTGCGGCGAAGCCGTTCTTCATGGCGCTCGGCATCTCCAAGCCGCACCTGCCCTTTTATGTGCCGCAGGAGTATTTTGACCGGCATCCGTTGGAGTCGATCACGCTCCCGGAATTTCGCCTCGACGATCTGAACGACATCGTCGACGCCAAGGGGCGGGTGACGGAAAAGCCGTCCTCCGATTTTCAATGGGTGCAGCAGGATCCTCGACTGCACAAAGGCGCCGTGCAGGCGTATCTGGCGGCGACGAGCTACGCCGACGATTGCATCGGACACGTCCTCGCGGCGCTCGAGAAAAGTCCGGCCCGCGACAACACGATCGTGGTGATCTGGGGCGACCACGGCTGGCACCTCGGCGAGAAGCTGCGCTTCCGCAAAGCCACGCTCTGGGCGGAATCCACCCGGGTGCCTTTGATCATTCGGATGCCCGGGATGACGGCGCAGCAAGACTCCCCGCGCGTCGTCAACTTGATGGATCTCTTCCCGACTCTCATCGACGCGTGCGGCCTGCCCGCCAAGCCGGAGATCGACGGGCGGAGCCTGGTCCCGCTGTTGCGCAATCCGCAGACGCCCTGGCCGCACGTTTCCCTCACCGTGATGGGCCGGGGCAACGCCTCCGTGCGCGACGAGCGCTGGTATTTTATCCGCTACAAAGACGGCACCGAGGAATTCTACGACATGTCCCGCGATCCGCTGCAGTGGGCGAATCTCGCGGCTTCGAAAGATCCTGAAATCCAAAGTCAGAAGCAGCGACTCGCCGCGTCCTTTCCCGCCTCCTTCGCCCCCGAAGTTCCCCAGAACCAGGGCGGCAGAGCTGAGAAACAAGAACTCGCCGGCAAACCGGACCCGACGATCCGGCCCGCCCGAGCGGCGGCCAAGCTGAAGTAAACGTTCCGTTTTCCCACCGCTGTGCCGGCGGATCACGCGCCGCCGGCGTTCGGAAAGCTCGACCGCATCGAGTCGGGACGCCCTCATCCGTGATTCTGAAACACGACGGCAAAGACTCGTTTGCCCGACGATGCCAGCGACTCCAGTCTCGATAGAAGCGGCCCCACGCACCTCCCGGTGGCAGTCGACTCGCAACCCCACCCAAACCCCAAGAACCGCCCCAAACCCCATGCTCCCCCGCACGCTCCTCGCTGTCTTCGGCGGCTGGCTCGCTCTCGGCACGGTCGCCTCTGGCCAGGTCATTGCCCCGCCGCCACCCTCGGAAACCATCGAGCTGTCGCCCTTCGTCATCTCGACGACGACCGAGGTCGGCTGGGTCGCCACCGAGACCCTCGCCGGTTCGCGCCTGCGCACGGATTTCAAGGACGTGCCCAACCAGATCGAGACGCTCACGAAGGACTTCATGCAGGACCTCGGCCTCACGTCCCTCGACCAGGCCCTCATCTACACCGCCAACGTCGAGAACGCCTCCGACTACATCCCCGCCACCGCCGGAGGCCAGGTCTCTGATCCGGGTTCGGGCGGTCGCGTGCGCGGAATCGGCTCCGGCACGCTCACGCGGAATTTTTTCAAGGTCACCAACCCCACCGACAACTTCTACCTCGAGCGCGCCACCGTCGCCAGCGGCCCCAACGCCATCCTCTTCGGCCTCGGCTCCCCCGCCGGCATCCTCGATGCCTCGCCTGCGCGCGCGCAGATGCGCCACCGCTACGGCTTCGAGCTCAGCTACGACTCCGAATATTCCAAGCGCGCCACCTTCGACGCCAACAC
>JANPIT010000316.1:0-4556 GCA_031425115.1 Opitutaceae bacterium
CCGCGCGACCACCACCTGCGCGGTCACCTCCGCGCCCCGCGTGCGCGCCCGCTGGATGTTTTCCACGCTTCGGAAATTCGGCGTGCTCGCGATCAGGTTCGTGAACTTCGTGTCGAACCACGTGACTCCGACCGTGCCGCGCCGCTGCGGGAGATACCAGTCGACGCCCGTATCCCACCCACGCGCGCGCTCCGGGCGCAGGTTGGGGTTGCCGACATAAAATGTGCTTTGCCCGTAAAGATCGAGAAAGCTCGGCGAACGGAACGCCGTGCCTGCGCTCGCCCGGAATTTGACGGACCGCTGCGCCACCAACCACGCCGCCGTCGCGCGTCCGGTCGTCGCCCGCCCGAATGTATCGAAATCGTCGTTACGCACTCCTGCGGTGAGATACACGTCGTCGCGCGGGGAGAACTCGTCCTGCGCGAAGACCGCGACCAGCGTCTGCTTTTCGTTGATCGCGCCGAACCCCGTGTTCCGCGTGTGATTCGCCTCGGTCGTCAGTCCACCGGTGATACGGTGCCGTTCGATGCCGGTAAAACTCGTCTGCGCATCGAGGACCCCGCGGCGATTCTTCACCACCGTCACCGCCGTCGGTCGACCCGCCCGCGGGCTCTCGGCCACGAACCGTCGATCCTGCCCGCCGAGCACGAGACGCGCCGTCCAGACCGCTGACGGCTTCAGGTCCACGAAGGCCGTCGCGAGCACGTTGTCCTCGCGCTCCTGGTTGTCGGGATCGTTCGTGAAACGATCGCCCGGCGAGCCGTAGACGCCGTGAAACCAGCGGGCAGTGGCGCCCACCGCGACGCGGTCGCTCAATTTGTGATCGAGCCGTAGCACCGCATTCGTCGAGTCGAACGCATTGTTGGCGCGGGCATTGTCGGTATGGCCCCCTTGCAGCGAGAGATTCCACGCGCTGGCCCCGCGCTCGCCCTGTGCCGCCAGCACGCCCTGCACCGTGCCGAAGCTCCCGCCTTCCACGGCGAAGCGGCCGCTCGGCAAGCCGGCGCCGCGCTGCGCCCGCAGCGAGACGACGCCGCCCACCGCCTCGCCCCCATAGAGCGTGCTTTGCGGGCCATGCGAGACTTCAAGGCTGTCGCAGGAACTCACGCAGGAGCCGCCCAGGAAAACGGCGTAATCTGTATTCGGATCGTTGAGACGCAGCCCATCGACCAGGAAGAGTGTCTGGTTGGAGTTGGCGCCCCGCAAAAAGAGCGAGGTCAACGCCCCCGGCGCCCCCGAAGCGAACAGCGGCGCACCCGCGGCGCCGCCCAACGCGCCCGCGAGCGAGTTGATCTGCCGCCGCGCGAGATCCGCCGCGGAGATGAAGTCGACCACGGAACCAATCGTCTGCGGCTCGGCCGGGGTGCGCGTCGCGGTCGTGAGAAAAGGCGAAAGCTGGGTGGGTGTGGCAGGCGATTGCGCCTGCAGGACCGTGAGCGTCGCCAGCACGGCGAAAAAGGCGGGCGCAAGGCGTCCGGCCGGGAGGAAGGAATTCATGAGATCAGACGAGGTCACTGCCGCGACAAGAGCTGCACCACTCTCCGCGACCGGAGGCAGGCGCCACTCTCACGCTTCATTATTGCGATGAAGAGTGCGGGCGCTCCGCGCAATCGGAGTGCCCGCGTGAGTAATCCGGGAGCAGATGTTCGGACTCCGCATGTGGCGCGCTTCGCGCACGATCTCAGATTTGAGCATTCAAATCTGGAATCGCGCGCGCCGCGCGGTCCTCGCCCCTCGCCTTCACCGCCCGCCGAAGCGTGCGATTGGCTTTGCGCGCGCCTGCGAAGGCGCACTGGGGGTCTGTGATGCGTTACCGCAGCGCAACTGTGGCCGATTTTCACGGCCTTCCCTGCTAACCGGATCATAAAAAGGAACAACTTACGCGCGCACCCCACTCTTCACCCGATCCAGGCGCAAGCGCATTCTTCAAACACGCATCAACAAATTCCAATGCGTCGATATGTTACTTGCCAACCCTTTCGCTCCACTTACCTTCCTCACTCATGAACAGCGCTCCCACTCGCGATGCCGCCTCGGCGGATCCGGCCGCCGAAATCGAAGCGAAAGTAGATCAATTCCGCCAGATGTTCGCCGGCAAGATCGTCGTTCTCGACGGCGCCATGGGCTCGATGATCCAGACGTTCAAACTCGAGGAGCCGGACTTCCGCGGCTCCCGGTTCAAAACTCATGCGCATGACCTCCAGGGCAACAACGATCTGCTCAGTCTCACGCGGCCCGACGTGATCGAACAGATCCATAGCGACTATTTTGCGGCTGGGGCAGACATGGTGGAGTCGAACACGTTCAGCAGCACTTCGATCGCAATGGCGGACTACAAGTGCGAGCCGTTCGTCCGGGAAATCAATCTCGCGGCCGTGGCGTGCGCCCGCCGCGCCGCGCAGAAGGCGGAAGCAAAGACCCCCGGCCGCCGCTGTTTCGTGGCCGGCGCGATCGGTCCACTCAACCGCACACTCTCGATGTCGCCCGACGTCAACCGCCCGGATTATCGTGCCGTGACGTGGGACGAGGTCGTGGCTGCCTACACCGAGCAGATCAACGCACTCCTCGACGGCGGCGTCGACGCGCTGCTGGTCGAGACGATTTTCGACACGCTCAACTCCAAGGCCGCCCTCTTCGCCATCGAGCAAGTCTTCGATGCGCGTGGGGATGCCGCGCGCGTGCCAGTGATGATCAGCGTGACGATCACCGACGCCTCGGGCCGCACGCTCTCTGGCCAGACGATCGGCGCCTTCTATCACAGCGTCGCCCACGCAAAGCCTTTCTCCGTCGGCATCAATTGCGCGCTCGGTGGCGCGGCGATGCGTCCCTACGTTCAGGAATTGGCACGCCTCGGCGAGTGCTACACGACGTGCTACCCCAATGCCGGTTTGCCGAACGCCTTTGGTGGATACGACGAGACGCCTGAGGACATGGCCGAAGTGCTTGGAGAATTTGCCCGCAACGGCTGGGTCAACATGGTCGGCGGCTGCTGCGGTTCCACCCCCGCGCACATCGCCGCCATCGCAAAGGCCGTCAAAGGTCTCGCGCCACGTCAGCTCCCCCAAGCCGCCCGCGCCCTGCGCCTCAGCGGCCTCGAACCCCTCGCTGTAGCCTGAACCAAACCTAAGCGCAAAGACGCAAAGGCCGCGAAGTTCTCCCTGCGCCTTTCTCTTCTTTGCGTGTCTTGGCGTCTTCGCGCTTAATGTCTTCCTCCATCTCACCCTCCTCTGCGGCCTCCACGTTCCTCGTCATCGGCGAACGCACCAACATCACGGGCTCGCCCAAGTTTTCCAAGGCGCTGAAGGCCGGCGATTGGGATGCCTGTCTCGCCATTGCGCGCCAGCAGGTCGAGAGCGGCGCCAACATTCTCGACATCAATGTCGATGAGGCGCTGATCGACGGCGAGGCGACGATGGTGAAGTTCCTCAATCTTATCGCTGCCGAGCCCGAGATTTGCCGGGTGCCGATCATGATCGACTCGTCGAAATGGACCGTGCTCGAAAAGGGCCTGCAGTGCCTGCAAGGCAAGGGCATCGTCAACTCGATCTCCCTCAAGGACGGCGAAACCGAATTCCTCCGGCGCGCCAAACTCGTCCGCCGCTATGGCGCGGCCGCCGTCGTGATGGCCTTCGACGAACAAGGTCAGGCTGCGACCCGCGACGAGAAGGTCCGGATCTGCACGCGCGCCTATCAACTCCTCACCGAGCGAGCCGGTTTCCCTGCGGAGGACATCATTTTCGATCCCAATATTCTGACCGTCGCGACCGGGATCGAGGAGCACAACAACTACGCCGTCGATTTCTTCGAAGCGACCGCGATCATCAAGCGCACGCTCCCGCATGCCAAGGTGAGCGGAGGCGTATCCAATGTTTCATTCTCGTTTCGCGGCAACAATCCCGTGCGCGAGGCGATGCACACGGCGTTTCTTTATCACGCGATCCGCGCGGGCATGGACATGGCGATCGTCAACGCCGGCATGCTGGGTGTCTACCAGGAGCTTTCGCCCGACCTACTCGAGCGCGTTGAAGACGTATTGTTGAACCGCCGCGACGATTCGACGGAGCGGCTCGTCAAATTCGCTGACGAGCTCAAATCCCGCCAGGGCGGTGCGTCAAAAACTGAAATCAAGGAGGACCTCGCCTGGCGCAACGCCCCCGTCGAGCAGCGCCTCAGCCACGCGCTCGTCAAAGGCATCGATGCCTTCGTCGATGCCGACACCGAGGAAGCGCGCCAGAAATACGCCCGCCCGCTCGAAATCATCGAGGGGCCGCTGATGGACGGCATGCGTGTCGTCGGCGATCTTTTCGGCGCCGGCAAAATGTTTCTCCCGCAGGTCGTGAAGTCCGCGCGCGTGATGAAAAAATCCGTCGCTTACCTCACGCCGTTCATGGAAGAGGAAAAGCGCAAGCACATCGCCGGCGGCGGCACGGCTCGGCCGAACGGCCGCGTGCTCATGGCCACGGTAAAAGGCGACGTCCACGACATTGGGAAGAACATCGTCGGAGTGGTGCTCGCGTGTAACAATTACGAGGTCACCGATCTCGGCGTGATGGTGC
>JANPIT010000317.1:0-8102 GCA_031425115.1 Opitutaceae bacterium
TCCTACAAAGTCGCGCTCTCAACTACCGGCGGTTTGGCCGGCGCGATCCTCAACGCCCTGCAACGCGGTTACGGACCCGAGTGGGTCGACGAGTTTCCCCGTCGTATCCAAGCTATGGAGCTCGCCGAGGCCAACGGCGCCATCAAGCGCTTCATTGATCCCGACAAGATGGTGACGGTCCTCGCCGGGACGCTGCCGGGGGATACGGCGAAGAAGGAATGAGGACCAGAAACCCAGCAGACTTAATGTGGAAAGCCGGAAAGCAGGAAAAAAACCGGAGTGTCCTGCCACCATCAGCGGCCCGGGTTCGTTTCCCACGTGCCAGCTTTCCACAGTCAACTCGGCATCGTTTTCCCTCGCGGCATTCGAGGGTGGTTTCCTGAGTTTCTTGAATTCCAGATTAGCCTGTTCTGATCCGAGGTTCGTTTCCCCTTTCCCGCTTTCCACATTAACTCTCGATCGTTCCACATCCCTGGTTCGTAGCGCCCGCAGCCAGCGGGAGTTAGTTATCTTTTGACCCGAACCCACCCTGCGCCCAATGGTCTGATCCCTAGCGATGAACATAGACTGGTCCCCGTTCCAAAAAGCGATCGAGCCCGTGTGGAAACAGCTCAAAACGCTGTTCGGGGAGCATCACTTTCTGACGATCGTCTGCGCATTTTTTGCGGTGATGATGACAATCAGCTTCTACAAATTTCTGCGCAGCATCAGCCCGGCGCTCGTGGCCTTCATTTTCCTGCTGATCCTCGTCATGCTGATCATGCATTGGACCTTTACGCGGAGTGAACCCGCGTTCCTGAAGCCTTTCATCGACTTCATCGCGCCCTTCTTTCCGTCAGCCGTGCCCCTGCCGGCAAAAGCGCCTACGACCTGAGTCGGGGCGTCACCGTTTGAATGAAGGTGGAGCGCGTTGTCCCCAACGCGCTTTCTGAGCTGTGGTAGAGGCTTCACACTCCGACGCAGTCTAGCCCGCGTCGAGGTGTCGGCCTGATTCTTCGAACAAACGCTTCCTAGTCCGGATTCTCGTTGGCAATCTCCGGATCGATCGCGCCGATCGAACCAAAGTTATCCTGAATGATCAGATAATATTCCCACTCGGCGCTCGTGTCGGTCGAATTAGCGTCCACCTCGCCATGATTGTCCCACAGCATCACAAAGGGGAGGCCCGGTGAGCCGGCAATCCCACTCACGTCGGTGCCGAAGCTAATCGAGTCTCTCGGCAGTGAGGCGATATCGGACGCCCGGCGGAATTCCTCCTTCTTGCCCGCGCTGTCCTGCCGGTAATAGCTGAGCCCAACCGGGTGAAACCGGGGCAGTTTTTCCACGGCGCCGACGGCGACCGCCTCCGTAAAACGAAATTTCAAATACCCCGACCCAAACATCCTGATGTTTTGCGGATTGGCGGGATCCGGAGTCACCAACTTCTTGCCCGGCCTTCCCGGCAAATCCGGGGAAGTGACAGTCAGCGTCTTCAGGGTGCTGAACTTAATGACGTCTCCGCTTCCATTCGGGCCGATCAGGGAATGCCAGGCATCGACAGTTACATCGATAATGGCGGTATTGGTGGCATTAGGCGCAGGCAGTGGCATGGCTATTTATGGTCGATGGTTTTTGTTTCGGACGAGAGGGGCGAAGGCCACGGTTCCAACGGCGTATAGCCGATGCGGCGCAATTGCAGGCTGAGCGCCCGGCTTTCGTCAGCGCGCCCCAGCATGGTGAAGATTCGCGTCGCCGGATCGATCAGACGCCAGTCCTTCGAGTCAGCGACTTTCGGTCCCAACAGGTCGGCGGCGCGCGTAAGGAGATTTCGGGCGGCCTCGCCCTGTCCGCGGTTCGCCGCAGCCCGGGCGGCAACGATATGGCACTGGGCGATCTCGCCGAGGATGCGATCGTTGAGCCGTGCGTTGCGCACCAACGTGTCGACCATCGCCATCGCCCGGGTGGCCGCTTCCGGCGCGGCGCTAGGATCGCTTTCCAGCGCTGCGCGCGTCGTCAAACGCCACGCCTTCATCAGCCGGACCACGGTGACACGATCGGTGGGTTCAGCAGCGATCATTAGCTCAAGCGTCGCCCGTGCCTCAGCGAGCACCGCCATCGCTCGCGCCGGATCGGCTGTGGCCTCGATCGTCGCTTCGCACAACCGCATTAACGCCAGCAACCCCTGCCAACGGCGGTTCGAAGGATCGCGCGCCAGCAGCGGTCCCAGCAGGCTTTTCCCGCGCGTGACGCATTCCCGTGCGGCGTCCAATTGGGCGCAGATCGCCAGTGTTTCCGCGTTCCAAGATAAGCAATCCGCCAGCCTAAACGCCCACTCTACGGTGGCGGGTTCCTTCTCGATCAGCGCTTCCAGTCCCGCGCGCTGCGCGGCGAAACGCTTCATGGCTTCGGCCAAATCGCCTGCCCGTTCGGCAATGCTGCCCAGATAGGAATCGACGTCGGTAATCTGAAACAGGAGCTGGGTGTTTTTCGGATCGGCCGCGGAGAGCCGTCGTGCGGACTCCATCACCGCCAAAAAGTCTTCCCGCGCCGCCGCCAGATTGCCCCGTTCCGCCTCAAGGACGGCGAGATTGTGCCAGCCGGATTTCAGCTCCCGCTGCCACTCCTGTTTCGACGGATCCAGCGCGACCAGTGCGACCGCACTATCCCGATACCGGCCGAGCCACTCGGCGGCCGGCGCAAAATCCCCCCGTCGATAGTGCACGTGGCCGATCCAAAACTCCGCCTGGGCTCGCTCGAAAAGCATGTCTCCATTTTTTGGATGCCGTGCCGTGAGTGACGCCGCGCGCTGATAGGCCGTGAAGAACGCCCGTCCGGCATCGGCGTAACGCGCGTCCTTCTGCTCCATCCGAATCTCGCCGATCTGCGTCAGCGCCTTCGCCTGTCTCGCCAGCGTCGTGTCCGTCACATCCCGCGCGTCCAAGGCATCGAAATACGCCATCGCCTTGTCCCCCACTTTGTCGAGCAGATCGAGCCGGCCCACCTTCTTCAGCTCCGGCCGGAAATCGCCGAGCATGAACGCAAACACATCTTCGGCCTGATCCTGCCGACGCTGCGCGTCATTCCGCGCCTGCCACGCCACCACCGCGAGCCCGAACGTCAGCGCCATCCCCGCCAGCGAGCAGCCGGTGATCACCATCAACCGCCGGTTGCGCCGCTGCAGTTCGCGCTGCCGCAACTCGTCGAAACCCACCCCGAGCAATCCCGCGACCAGCCGGATGAACGCCAGCTTCGGCCCGTCGCCGTCCACGCGCGCATCCGCAGCCACAACTTCCGCCGGTCTCGCCGACATCTGCCCGTCCGCACCAATCTCCACGCGCAGCGCCGGTGAAAAACAATCGTCGCCCGCCCCTGCCACCTTCGGCTCGCCACTTACGATGAATGCAAACACCCGCCGTTCCCCGTGGAGCCGCTTGAACGCGAGAATCTCCTCTTGCACCCACCTCGACTTCGCCGAGCTCGGCGAGCAGATCACCACCAGCGTCGCCGATTCGCGCAGCGCCGCGCGGATCGTCTCACCCAGATCACTCGTCGTGGGCAGTTCGTCCCGATCACGAAACACCGGCGCGATCCGCCAACCCACCTCGCCGATCGGCGCGGTGCGACCGTGAAAGCGTCGCGGCACCCGATACAACTCCAGCCGCCGCATCAGCCATCGCGCCCACTTCGTATCCGCGTGACTGTAACTCAGGAAAACGCGGTAGCGCGCCGCGCCCGGACGCGTCGGGTGCGAAGTCGATGCTGGCTCCGCGTGGCCGGCGGAATTCGGATCGGACATGGGTGAGATCTTTCCCTCCGCTGAAGCGGCAGGAGGAAACCGGCGCAGGGGCGGCGCCGCAGGCTGGGAAGCACCGACGAGAGCGATCCGTGCCGTTGATCGCGAGCTTGATGATTGCAACGCGCTGGCAACCACGCGTGCCGGCTCCCGGCGGTGATAGCCGATCGCGTCCAGCCGCGATAAATTCAGGACCGGGGCGCGCGACTACAGGTCGTCCGCGTTCTCAATGGTGGGGTCGACCCAGCCCGTGTTTCCGCTGACCGAATCTTTGACGGCAACCGAGAACTTCCATACGGGAGCAGAGCCATTGCCGTGACGTCCCTTGTCCGTCCACTTGTCCGTAATGGTAATGATACTGCCAACCGGGACACTTTTGCTGAAGTTGGCGTTCCCATTGGAGTCGCCGCCCACGGTGGTCTTCGAAAACCGGACATCGGTCGGCGTGAGCGAGAAGTTTGGTCCACCGACGGGAGGCGACGAGACGATCATGATGTCGATGTCGACCGCCAGGGGCTTTCCACCCGGACCTCCCGTGGGATTCGGGGACTTCACCCAGATGGCGTCGGAGGTGCCCGCCACAAAGCCAATCAGCGGAGTGGTTCCGTTACCATTGACGGTGGTTACGCCCAGAACGGCGATCGGGCAAAACGGGGCGCCCGGCTGGTTGGCTGCGTTCGCCACAAAACGGGTGATATTGAGCAGGATCGTTGGATTGGGCATAAGCTACTTTCTGTTTTTTGGTTTTATCGTTTCACGCTGTCGGAGACCGACGAAAGAACCGCATCGGCGGGCCAGGGCTGGATCGGTTGAAAGCCGAAACCTTGGAGGCGTTGTATCGCCGCGCGGCTCGCGTCGCGCTGACCCAGGAGCCACAACGCGCGGGCGGCCGGGACGAGGACTCGCCAGTCATTCGATGCAGCCACCCGCGGTTCGACGACCTGGAGTGCGGCGCGCCAGTGATTTTGAGCTACTGCGATCTCACCGTTGTCGGCGGCCAGTTGCCCCGCTGTTACTCGCGCTTGGGCGCACTCGCCAACATAGCCGTCCTGCGGTTGTTTCCCGATAAGCAAACGACCGCTGACTTCAACGGCCTGCGCTGCAGCCTCATCGACGCCGGTGCGTCCCAGTTCGGCGCTAAGTTCGGCTCGTTGGCGCAAGCCGAACGCGACCCCGTGGGTCAGATCGAGGTTCTTCGGGTTGGCGGCCGCGAGCTTTTCCAATTTCTCCAGCGTATCATCGACCATTTTCGCGGCGTTGCTGGCGTCGCCCTCCGCACGCAGCAACTCGGATTCTTTCATGCGCTGAATCAGCGAGGCGTAGAGCAACGAGCGATTCTGCGGATCGCCGGCGACCAAGGCATCGAGCAAGGCTCGGGCGCGGGTGCGGCGCTCATTCGCTGCGGAACGCTGTCCGGTGATTGCTAGAACACTTGCATGCAACCCGAGGGCATCGGCGAGTTTGGCGCGCCACCTCGCGTTGGCGGGCTCGGCCCGCGCCAGCGCCTCGACGCGCGAAACTTCTTCGGCATAGCGCGCCGCCGCTTCCTTCAAGTTACCGCTCCGCTCGGCCACGAGGCCGAGCCAGGAATCAGCATCGGCGATACGGAATTGCAGCGGTAAGTCCGCCGGTTTCGCGCTGGCCAGTCGCTCGAGGATGGCGAGTTCGGCGAGAAAGCCACGACGTGCGGAGTCTAATTGTCCCCGGTCGATATCGGCCACGGCGAGGTTGTGATGGCTATAGGCGAGTTCTTCCCGCCAGCGTGCGTCCGCGGGATTGAGCGCGACGAGCGCGACCGCCGTATCGCGATAACGCACCAGCCACTCGGTCATGGCGTCGACTTCCCCGCGCTTGCGTAGAACGAAGCCAATCCAGAATTCCGTCTGCGCCCGCTCGTAAAGCATGTCGCCGTTCTCGGGGTGGCGAGCCGCCAAGATTTTCGCGCTCTCGTAAGCCGCCAGAAACGAGCTCATCGCCTCGGCATAGCGCCCCTGATCCCGGCGTATCTCACCGATCTGTCGGAGCGCCGCGACTTGCCGCGTATGCGCGGCGTCGCTGAGGTCCCGGGTGTTGAGCGAGGCAAAATACGCCAGCGCCTGTTTGCCCACGGCGTCGAGCACCTCGAGTTTGTTCAGCTTTGCCAGCTCGCTGCGGAGGTCGCCGAGCATGAACCCCAGCAAATCCTCCACCTGATCCTGCCGGCGTTGGGCATCGTTACGCGCCTGCCAGGCGAGCACCGCGAGGCCAAGGGTCAACGCCATCCCGGCCATCGAGCACCCGGCCACGAGCGTCATCCGGCGGTAGCGCCGCTGCAGTTCGCGTTGGCGCAATTCGTCGAAACCCACCCCGAGCAATCCCGCGACCAGTCGCACGAACGCCAGCTTCGGCCCGTCGCCTTCGGCTCGCGCATCCGCGGCGACCACTTCGGCCGGGATGCATGACAACTGTCCATCGGCGCCAACCTCCGCGCGCAGGGCCGGGGAAAAGCAATCGTTCTCCGCGCCTGCGACCTTCGGCTCGCCACTCACGATGAACGCAAAAATCCGCTCCTCTCCGTGCAGCCGCTTGAACGTGAGGATCTCCTCCTGCACCCAGCGCGACTTCGCCGAATTCGGCGAACAGATCACCACCAACGTCGCCGACTCGCGCAGCGCCGCGCGGATCGTCTCGCCGAGGCTGTTCGTCGACGGCAGCTCGTCTCGATCGCGAAACACCGGCGCAATGCGGCGCGCCACTTCGCCGATCGGCGCGGCGCGACCGTGAAAGCGTTTCGGCACGACATACAGCTCCAGCCGCCGCATCAGCCACCGCGCCCACTTCGTATCCGCGTGGCTGTAACTCAGAAATACGCGGTAGCGCGCCGCTCCCGCAGGCACGGGACGCGGCGATGCCGGCACGGCGCGGCTCGCGGATATCGAAGCAGACATGAATGGAACCACGCTCCTCCCGTTGAAGCAGGAAGAGCAACCGGAGCGGCCGGCTCCGGTGGGCTGGGTGGGAAAACTAAACGCCCCGCACTTACGCAGCGCGAGCGCGATGATTGCAACGGCTTGGCAACGGGCGCGGCCTAGCCAAGAATGCAGACGAAGCCGCTAATCGGCGCTGATGAACGCTGATTTCACGAGCGAAGGGATTCGATGAACTGAATGCCGGGTTTGGGATCACCAAACAGTGCAGCAAACGTGATGAGCCTTGGAGCAATCGTCCCCCTGAAATTAGCGCCTATTAGCGTATATCAGCGGTTTTGTCCGAAGGGACCGGCTGAGTGCCATGCGCAGCGCATCACCCGCCGTTATCGTGGCCTCACCGCGTCAGCCGATATATCAACACCGCCGCGCGCGCCGCCTGCGTGCTGAGCGATTTCAAATCCACCGTCTCGCGGTCCGCGTGCGCCCCCGCGCCATACGGGCCGAGTCCATCCAGCACCGCGCAGTGCGGCGCCGCAAAAGCACTGTCGCCCGCACCGCGTTGCGCCGCATTGTTCGCGACGACCGGCCCTTGTCCCAAATCGCGGCTCACCCCATCGAGCACCGCGAGGACCTCTAAGTGACGCGGCTCCGCCGCCATCGGCGGATAACGGTGGGCTACCCGCAGCGTCGCTTGCACGCGCGGGCGGTTTTTCGCCACGACTTCACGCATCGCGGCTTCGGCCTCGGCGAGTTGTTGCGGCGAGATCGCGCGCAGGTCTCCCATCGCCACCGCGGTCGGCGGGATGATGTTATTCTTGCCCGTCGCCGTCATGGTAAACGGGGCCTGCGTAACCGTCGCGCCGCCCGCGAGCATGCCGACGTTCGCCGTCAGTCCCGGCAGCTTCCTCAGCTCCGTGTGAAAACCGTCAAGGATGCGGGCCGCCTCGTAAATCGCGCCGCTGCCCATCGCCGCCGAAAAAATTCCCGACGAGTGCCCCGTCGGCCCGGCCACCTCGAGCCACCACGAGCTCGCGCCGCGCCGCGCCACCGTCCCTTCGCCCGCCCGGCCGCCCTCGAACGCCAGCGCGATATCACTCCGCTTCGCCGCTTCGATCAACGGCGCCCGCGACACCTCCACGGGATCGCCAATCGATTCCTCGTCTCCCGTCATAGCCACGACGATCTGCGTTCCCTCGAGCGCACCGGCCGCGTGCAATGCCTTCAAGGCATAGATCAACACCACGTCGCCGCCCTTCATGTCACTCGACCCCGAACCCCGGCCCACGTCGCCTTCGCGCGTAAATTTTCCTCCCGGCAGCACCGTATCCAAATGTCCAATCAACAGTAGCCGTTTGCCCTTCGTCCCCGTGCGCTCCGCGAACAAATGCCCCGCGCGCTTCGATTCAGCCGGCAACGGCACC
>JANPIT010000318.1:0-2430 GCA_031425115.1 Opitutaceae bacterium
CTTGTAGCTGACGTCGAAGCCCTCGGAGCGCACCGGGGTCGAGAGGTTGAACTGCGTCGCGACGTCGTAGGGACCGTAGGTCGTGGCATCGAGGTCGTAGTTGGCGAGAAATGCCGGCGTTGCCGGGAACACCGTCGCGCCCGCGAAGTTTTCATAGTCACGACGGAAGCCGCTGATCGAGGCGAGGCCGACGCCTTCGAAATAGTATTCGAGCGACATTTTCGTGGTGCGGGCCTTCCAGGGTTTAAGGCCGACATTGTTGACGACAATTCGGTTGCCGGGCGTTGGCGCCAGTTCCACATCGGGCAAGGTGAGCCCGCCGGCGTATTGGTTATAATTGGGCCGGCCGATCGAGTAGTAATAGGCGGCGCGCGCGATGAGGTTTTCGCGAATCGCGTAACTTCCGTTAACACTGGGAAAGAGGCTGAGGTATTCCTTCTTTGCCTGATAACCGCGGTCGAGAAAGGTGAGGCGCGACACGCCGAGCGCGTCGGTGGCGGGCACGAGGAGTTGCGGCTGGCCGGCGGCGTTGCGGATCACCGAGCCGTCGGCCCGGCGCTGGTAGTTGCGCGTCACATCGGTGAGCGGGCCCTCCGCCTCGATGTTGGTCTGCTCGGCCCGAAGGCCGCCCGTGAGCTTCAGGCGACGTGCGAGGAACGCGACATCGCCGCGCAGGTAGGCCGACGACACGATCTCTTCCGCGCGCTTCGACAGCGTGATCGCTGAGCGATAGATCGTGTTGTCGTTCTTCGTGAGCGCGGTCGGGTTCGCGCGAAAATAATCCCACAGCAGACCGCCGCCGACCCGCTGGGTCTGGGGAAAACCAAAGACGCCGTCGCGCGCGGAGTAAACCGGATCGAGAAAAGCGGCGGCGTTGTCGTCGGCGGTGTTGGCACGGCCGTCGACTCCAACAAACGAATACGCCGAAGCGCCGCCGCGGTAGTCACGCATCGCCTGCCGCAGATCGAGGCCCGCCTTGAGGGTCACCGGGGTGCGACCGCCGAAAGTGCGCTTTGCGTTCAGGTAGGCGTTGCGGTGCGTGTCCTTCGTCTGGTTGGCGATGCCCTCGCCGGGGCCGGAGCCGAGCACGGTGTCGGCGCCGTAGCGATTGCCGCCGGCGCTCTGGACGGTGTAGTTTGAGAGCCGATACGGATCGACCGGGGCGCCGGTGGTGCCATCGAGCACGGTGATGGTGCGGGGGCGGAGATAGAAAATGTCGTCGAAGTTGATCGTGACGTTGGTGCGCGTGGCGGTGACGGAGTTGAAAAACCCCTTGCCCTGGTCGCGAATCGCACTGGTGGAAAGCGACCAGCCGGCGCCGGCCTCGGCTTTCCAGAGCGGGCCGTCGTGCTTGTAGACGATCGAGGGACTGAAGGAGTCGTTGCGGCGGTCGCGGTCGTTGGCGTTGGCGAGCGTGAGCGTGCCGAAACCGGGCGCACCGCGCGTGAAGGCGGTCGTGAAGTTGCCCGGCAGCACCCGCGTGATCGCAAACGTGAGATCGCGCTGGTTGTATTGGGCGTCGAATTTCGTGGCTTGCAGCGAAACCGACACGCGATCGGTGCGGGTGATTTTGAAGTCGAGGGTAAGGCCGGCAGACGAGCGGCGCGACTGGCGCGGCTGATCGCGGATGAGGTAGTCGGTGAGATACGGATTGCCCGGCGTGGTGGCGGGTAGACCGGTGGTGCCGTTGGCGGGGACGTTCGTGCCGGCGTTTACCCCGCGCCAGTTGGTCTGGACGAAATACGTCGGCTGATACTGCTGCGAGGTGCCGCCGGAGAGCGTGAAGCCGAAACGCTTGCTGATGGGAGCGACGTAGGAAAAATCGAAACCGGGCAGGATCTTGCGCGTGGCTCCGAGGGTGGGACCAGGCGTCTTGTCAACGTCGCGCACGTCGTCCCGCATCATCACATAGAGATTGGTTTGGAAGAGCGGCTTGGCGCGTTCGAACGCGCCGCGCGGGACCATGTTGACGGAGCCGGCGAGGGCGCTCCCCGGCGTTTCGGGAGTGGGGGAGTAAAGCACCTCGATGCGCGAGAGATTGTTCGTCGCGACATTGACCAACTCCACATCGCGTCCGGTAGGGCTCGAGGCGGTGGTGCTCGCGAGAGGAAAACCGTTCATCGTCACCGGCACGTAGCCAGAGGGCACGCCGTTGAGGGAAATGCTCATCGCTGCGCCGCCGACGTAATCGAGTGCGACGCCCGGCACGGTTTTGAGGATCTCGCCGACGTTGCCATCGGCCATCGGGCCGAATTCATCGGCGGCGATCACATTACGGATATCGGCGGCGAAGCGCTTTTCGTTGATGGCAATCGCGGCGCCATCGATCTCGCGCGAACTGGAGACGACAAATTGGCCGAGTTTTACGGTCGCGGCGCCTGATGCCGGACGGACGTCCAAGCTCGCGAGATTGAAATCGCGCGTCGCGGT
>JANPIT010000319.1:0-5481 GCA_031425115.1 Opitutaceae bacterium
CTCGATCGGTTCGCCGCGGAGGGCGTCCGCTGCACGGCGGGCTACATCACCGCGCCGCAATGTTCCCCTTCACGCGCCGGATTGATCACGGGGCGGTATCAGCAACGCCTGGGCATCGACACGATTCCGGACATGCCGCTGCCCCTGGAAACGATGACAATTGCCGAGCGCCTAAAAGCAGCGGGCTATCTCAGCGGCCAAATCGGCAAATGGCATCTCGAGCCCAATCCGCTTTCTCTGGCTTGGGCGGCACAGAACATTCCCGACGCCAAACCCAACTCGGCAAAACGCGTGACCATTCCCGAAGCGCAGCGTCAGCGCTTCATGCCCAAAGCACACGGCTTCGACGACTATTTCTGCGGCGAGATCGGGCGATACTTCGCCAACTTCGACCTCGCAGGGAAGACAGTTTCTCCGGCGTGGCGTGAGGACAAAAGCTACCGTGTCGAGGTGCAGACCGACGCTGCCGTGGCTTTTATACAGCGCCATCGCACGGACCCGTTCTTCCTCTACCTCGCCTACTACGCACCGCACACTCCTCTGGAGCTCCCCGCGCCCCACGCCGCCCAGTTCCCACCCGAGCTGCCGCTTCGTCGCCGCGCCGCGCTGGCGATGATTGCCAGCGTGGATGCGGGCGTCGGCCGGATCCTGAGCGCTTTGCAGCAGCATGGCATCGACCACAACACGATGGTCATCTTCACGAGCGACAACGGTGCACCCGTCCACGGTCGACGGGATTCACCGCTTGACCGCGACATGGGCGGATGGGACGGCTCGCTCAATACGCCGTGGGTCGGCGAAAAAGGCATGCTCTCCGAAGGCGGTATTCGCGTTCCCTTCCTCCTGCGCTGGCCGGCCGGACTGCCCAGAGGTGAAGTCTACCCGCACCCCGTTAGCGCGCTCGACATTGCCGCCACCGCCAACGCGCTCGCTGGCCTGCCAGGCGACCCGACGCTCGACGGCGTCAATCTCGTGCCTCACCTGACCGGCGAGAATCCACGCGCCCCACACGAGGCGCTCTTCTGGCGATTCTGGTCACAGGCCGCGGTCAGGGAGGGTCGCTGGAAACTCCTCCACAAGGCAGGCGAGCCCGACCGGCTCTTCGATCTCGAGAGCGATGACCACGAGCGCCGTAATCTCGCGCGCAGCGAGCCGGATCGCGCCGCGGCCCTGCGGCGCCGATTGCTCGCGTGGACCGAGGAGCTCCAACCGCGCGGCCTTCCGACCGACAAGCGCAACGGTGAGGAGCGCGCGTGGTATCGCGAGTATTTCCCAGAAATCGGCGCCGCATCGACCCCTTAACCCGACCTCACCCACCGCTCGCGCAATTCCCCAGCCCATGAACCTCACTCCCGGCACCGTCCTCCTCACCTTGCTCGCAACCGCCGGCTGGTCGTCACTTTTGGCCCAAGCCCCGTCGCCCGCCCCCGCTTCGCCCCCGCCGGCGAACGCACCCGAAACGGTGCAACTCTCCCCCTTCGAAGTCACCGCCGGCAGCGAGGAAGGCTACCTCGCCACGCAGACGCTCAACGGCACCCGCCTCAAAACCGACCTTCGCGACATCGGTTCCGCGCTCACGATCTTCACCGAGCAGATGATGAACGACCTCGGGGCCAATAGCATCAACGACATCCTCAACTTCGCCCCCAACACCGATTCCTTCACCATCAACATCGGCTCCGTCGATGGTAACGGTAACGACTTCATCAACGTTGGCACCCAATACGTCACGCGCGGCGGTGCGACCAGCATCGTCGGCCAGAATTTCTTCTCCAGCGGCGTCGTCACCGACCGCTACAACTCCGAAGCCTTCACCTTCACCCGCGGCCCCAACGCCATCCTCTTCGGCCTCGGCAATCCCGCCGGCGCCTTCGTCTCCTCCACCAAGCGCGCCAAGGTCAACCGCACCGAAACCACGCTCGAGCTGCGCACCGACGACAACGACAGCCGGCGCGCGATGGTCGACCACAACCTGGTTCTGAAAAAAGGCTTCGCCGCAATCCGCTACGCCGGCCTCCACGAGCGCACGCCCGGCTTCCGCATCCCCAGCGAGAGCTATCAGCGCCGCCACTTTGTCACCGCCACCCTCACGCCGTTCAAGCGCACCAACCTTCGCGCCAACTACGAGCAGGGCTACACCAAGTTCCCCGCCATCCGCCCCTGGCCCGTCTACGATGGCGTCTCCACGTGGGCCGCCGCCGGCTCACCCTTCCTCGACACCTTCACGAACACCGCCGCCAAACCCACCGGCATCATCAACAACACCAGCCCCAACCTCATCTCCACGTTTCTCTCCCCCGCCGGCGTCCAAGTCCCCCCGCTCTCGTGGCTGAACACCGGCATCACGCCCAATGCCGACTACCCCAATTTCCCCGCCGTCAACACCCGCCGCTCCCTCATCAATCCCGCCCTCTACCCCACCTTCGCCACCGCCCATGGCCTCGCCTCCTACCGCGTGAGCGAGTTCAAAATCACCTCCGTCTTCCTCGAGCAACAGATCACCAATGATCTCTTCCTCGAAGCGGCCTACAACTTCGCCGACAACCGCGTCAAAGCCGTCAACGGCTTCGTCGGTCAGGACGATATCCTGCGCGTCGACGTGAACCGGCAGCTCCCCAACGGCCAGCCCAACCCCAATGTCGGCCGCCTCTACACCCAGTCCCGCCCCACCCTCATCACCGCTCCGAGCGATGCCACGAGCAAGCGCGCCATGGCCTCCTACGAATTCGACTTCGCCAAGAAGACCAACGGCTGGCTCCGCCACCTCGGCCGCCATCGTGCCGCTACCTTCGTCGAGCGAGTGGATCGCTTCGGCTACAGCACCAACAACGGCATCAACAACGTAACCCCGCTTCCTCCCGCTCCCGCCGCCATTAACAACGCCGCGAACATCATCGTTTACCGTTACTACTACGACGTGCCCTCCGGCAAAGTCGGCAACCGCGCCGATCAGTTCAACTCGTTCCCCGTTCTCAACGCCAACGACCCAATTCCCGCCGCCGACCCCAGCGGCGTCACCCCCGCCTTCGTCAACAGCCAGGGCATCAACTTCACGGAATCAGTCGTCAAGACCCACGCCCTCGCGCTGCAGAGCACTTTTTTCAAAGACCGCCTCATCCTCACCTACGGCCAGCGCAACGACAAGCAGGCCGCCTACCGCGGCAGCCCCAACGATTACCTCTCCGTCCGCGACGCCCGCGGCGTCCACGCCGATCCAGCCACGCTCGACCTCCGCTCCTTCGTCCCCAACAGCCTCCGCCAACGCGGCGGCGATACCGTCACGCGCGGCGCCGTCTTCCACGCCACCCACTGGGTCAGCTTCGCCTACAACGACTCGACCAACTTCCAGGTCAACGACAGCACCCGCGCGGTCGACGGCGAACTTCTGCCCAATCCCCAAGGCACCGGCAGTGACTATAGCATCAAGTTCGCGCTCTTCGACCGCCGGCTGTTTTTCGACGTCACTTACTATAAGAATGCCGCCGTCAACCGCCTCGATGGCGGCGTCTCCAACAGCGTCGCCGGCGACCTCAAGACGAACCTCGACAGCATCTGGAACGCCGTCGCCAGCTTCACCGGCGACGCCAAATACCGCGATTTCCCCTACTCCACCACCGGCACCGTCTGGTCCGACAACGCCGATGTTTCTTCCAGCGGCTGGGAGTTCTCCGCGACCGCGAATCCGACCAGGCAACTCCGCTTCACCGTCAACGGCAGCATGCGCAGCACGATCACCACCTCCGACCGCGGCCTCAACGCCCTCCGCTACGTGGACCGCATGCTCCCGGTCATCGAGGGCAATCCCGCTTGGTTGCCGTTGCAGGCAACCAATAATCTCACCGTCGCCGAACGCGTCGCGCAGATCAAAAACATCACCGCCAATTTCAAAGCGATCCAAGGCGTCCCCGCCGATATCTACGCGCCCAAATGGAGCATCAACCTGATCTCCTCCTACGATTTTCCCCGCGAAGCCCGGGTCTTCCGAGTTCCCCTCGCCGGCCTTTCCGTCGGCGCCAACATGAACATGCGCGGCCCCACCATCGACGGCTTCGCCGAGACGTCCGTCTCCACCATCCTCAATCCCGACGCTCCCTACTACGCCTCGCGCTACGAAATTTTCGGCGGCATGATCGGCTACACGCGCAAGATCTGGAAAAAGCGCGTGGACTGGCGCCTCCAGCTCAACGTCCGCAACGTCTTCGACGCCTACACCGTGCGCGTCCTGCGCACCGTGGATGCCCGCGACGGCACGCATCGCGGCGTGAACGCGATCTACAATCTCACCGAGCCCCGCACCTACCAGCTCACCAGCACCTTCAAATTCTGATCCCAGGCGGAGCGCACGGATTTGCCCCCACTCACCCCCGATGAAAACGTCGCAGCCCGCCGCCGCCCCTCCTGCCTTTACCCGCCGCACGTTTCTCCAACACAGCGCGGTCGTCGCGGGCAGCCTCGCATTTCCCACGATCATCCCGTCGGCCGCGCGCGGAGCCGATGGCGCCGTGCCGCCGAGCGAGCGGATCACAATCGGCCTCATCGGCAAGGGCGTCATGGCCAACGGCCACCTGAAATTTCTCGCCCATCGCGACGACGTCGAGCTCGTGGCCGTGTGTGACGTCGACCAATCGCGGCGCGAAGCCGGTCGCAACGACATCGCCGAGATCAATGCCGCGAAAGAACCGGCCGGCAGCTACCGCGGCTGCACCGCTTACAATGACTATCGCGAGCTGCTCGCCCGCCCCGACATCGATGCGGTGGTTATCGTCACGCCCGATCACTGGCACGCGCTCATGGCGATCGACGCCGCCAAGGCGGGCAAAGACATCTACTGCGAGAAACCCGTCTCGATGACGATTCAGGAGGGAAGGAGCATCGCCGACACCGTGCAGCGCTACGGCCGCGTGTTCCAGACCGGCACGCAATACCGCTCGATCCCGGACGTCCGCCGCGTCTGCCAGTTCGTCCGCGACGGCCGCCTCGGCAAAGTGAAGTCCGTCTTCACGCTCTACAAAAATATCCGCGCCCAGATCGCCGGCCCGCGCTTCAAGTCCGTCGCCCACGTCGTCAATGCCGACCGTTGCGGCGCCGCCTTCGTGCCGATGGATTTCGTCTTGCCCGCCGAACCCGTGCCCGAGGGCCTCGATTGGAACCTCTGGGTCGGCCCCGCTCCATGGCGCGATTACAATCGCGTATACCACGTCAACCCGACTCCCGGCGTCGTGCCGTGGTGTTTCGCGGACGCCTTTGGCACCACGGCCTCAACGCTGTATTTTTCTCATTCTGCCGACGTGCTCCAATGGGCGCTCGGCTTCGAAAAAACGGGACCGGTCGAAATTTTCCACCCCAGCAGCGGTCACTTTCCGACCCTCACCTGCCGCTACGCCGACGGCACCCTCCTCCACCTCCTCGATAATTGGGAACAGACCAAGAGCGTCTACAACGCGGTGCCGCCGGACGCACGGCTCGCGGGCGCTTTCGGCG
>JANPIT010000320.1:0-5573 GCA_031425115.1 Opitutaceae bacterium
TGCCGCGGCTTGAAGTAACCCCAACCGCGGACGCAGGGGCCGAGCCAGAAGCATTCGCCGCTCGTGATTTCGCCGATCGCGCCCGCGTGAATGCGCTGCATCATCTCGATGTAGCGGGGTTGATGGCGACGCTGCGTGCCGGCCACGATCGCCAGGCCCTTGGAGCGGGCGATTTCGCCGGAGGCGATGATCGACCGGATTCCCACGGGGTCCACGGCGACGGGCTTTTCGATGAACACGTGCTTCCCGGCCTCGACCGCGGCCCGCAGGTGCGCGGGACGAAAAGCGGGCGGCGTCGCGAGAATGACGAGATCCACGCCGCTCTCGATCACGCGTTGATAAGCGTCGAAACCAACGAACGACGTTTCGGGCGTGACCTTGATGGCTTCAACCTGCGTCCACGGTTTCGAGCTGCTCCAATCCTTCTCGCCGCCAGGGTTGCGCAGCCGAGCGAGGCCGGCATCGACTTGGTCCCGGAAGACGTCGCCCACGGCCACCAGTTCGACGCCCGGTGAAGCGACGATGCAGTTCATCACCGCACCCGTGCCGCGCGCACCGCAGCCCACCAAGCCGACGCGGATGCGGTCCGACCCGGCGGCGAAGACGTGAGGGACACCGGAAAGGGTCGCGGCCACCGCCGTCGTTTTCACAAAATCGCGGCGCGTAATCGGAACGGAGACGGGCGATGGATTCATGGAACAGGAGGTATCAGTCTTGTGGTGACGCCCAGCGATCAGGCCGGGAGCGGAACCTAGGGTTTGGCCAGCGCGGCAATTTCCGCCACCGAAAGCGCACGGTTGTAGATGCGGAAATCGTCAATGAAGCCGGCGTAGGGCATGACGGTTTGTTCGTTGGCGTCCCATCCGCCGCCGATGACGACGGGGAACCGCGAATAATAGATCTCACCAGGACTTTCGATGGTCCGATTGTTGACCTGGCGTCCGTCAAAGTAGACGCGACTCGTGCCGCGGTCGTAGGTGACGGCGACATGCACCCATGTGTCCGGTTTAGGAGGCTGCGTATAAACGGCCACGATTTTTTTCACGAACATGGACCACACGAACTCCCCCTTGTAGTTGATCTCGATCTGCCATTCCTCGCCCGCGATACCCTTCTGCACCAGGCGCGAACTGGCGGGGAACGCCGCGGCCTTGGTCCAAAACGCGACGGTGATAGCCTGGGTTTCCTTTTTGTAGGCCGTGCGGTTCTCGAGCGTGAGGTGGGCTCCGTCTACGAGCTTGATCGCACTCTCGGCCTGCGCGCCCCGACCGTAGCCGGCGCGTCCGACCAGAGTCGTTTTGGTTTTGGCGCCCGATGAGTCGACGGGCGTGGCGGACTTGTCCTCGAACGTGAGGTGCGTGACCAATGCAGGATCAGCAGCCGCCGATATACCAGCCGCGCTCAACAGGAGTGTAACTAAAAGGATGCCGGATTTCATAGTGAGAACGACGCCTGCGCGTCAGGGATCGAGATCGTAGAGTTCAACGAGGGCGACGCCCGCTGCGCCCGCGGGGGCGCGCACCCGAGCGGTGTATGCACCCGGTGTGAGGGTAACCACGAGGCCGGCGTCGCGGCTGCCCGGGGCGAAAGCAAACGCGCCCGCGCGGGCGGCTTCGGCGCCGAGCGCCTCCGGCCAGTCGTCGTTGGCCGCGATCTCCGTCGCCGGTGACGTGCCGGCGGCAGCGCGCACGAGCACCAGCGAGGGATCGGCGAGCACACCCGCGACGCCGAAGGGTGCGAGGGCCGGGCCGGCGGCGCGCAACAGCACGCGTTTCGCGCCTTCTCCAGAAATCACGAAGCCCGCGATCATCTCGCCGGCGCTGCCACCGACCGCGCCACGGCAAGCGAGATTGCGCAGTCGCCCCGCTCCAGCGCCGGTGGCGTAAATCTCGACGACGCCGGCGCCGCGCGCGCCACCCGGCAACACGGGCACGGTGGTGGCGCCGGGTGGCAACGTGCCGGCCCACGCCGCATCCCGTGACCCGGTCTCCAACGCAAACGCGCCGACGCGGCCAAACAGCGCGGGCATCCGCGCCGCATGAGCGGATGTGCCCCAATTGTCATTCGCGGCCAGTGCCAACCCATTCGCGGCGGTAATGGTGAGCGAAGGATCGTCGGCCGATCCCGCGACGCCGAAGGATCGCAACGCGGGCCCAGTGGCGCGCACCAGCACCTCCAGCGAACCACCCTCGATGACGAGACCGGGAATCAGCGTCTCCGCCGCCGTCCCCAGTTCCGCGCGCACCGAGACATTGATCAGGCGCGCAGCCGGCGCCGATGGAGTCGCAATAGGATTGGGGCTGGGCCCGCCGGTATCGTCATCCTCGATACTGACTCGCGCTTCGACAACGGCACCAGGACGCACCCCACCGGTGAAATCGTCGAGCCGCACGGAAAAATATTCGCGCCCTTCGTCGCTCTCATCATCGCGCAGCGGGATCGTCACAATTTTCTCTCCGTGCTCGCCGTCGCCCCAACCAACCCCGGCGGCCGAGCCCGACGGAGCCGTGTAGTCCACGCCGGCGTGCGCCGAGCCATCCACGGTTCCGATCCTAGCGGAAACCGCGCCGCGCGTTCCCCCGACGCGCTCGACGATCAAGGCAACCGCCCCGGCCCGCTCATGGGTATTATTGAAATGCGCGCGCCGCCACTGGATGTAACCGGGCGAGGGTTCGACGCCGCCGAGCAAGCCGGACTGCGGCCGCGAAAAATCGTAAACCGGAATCTCGGATACGGCCGTGTCCGTGGCGCTGGTCCCCAAGGCCGCGCCGGAAAAATCGTTCGCTGTCGAGAACGCCCCACCGGGCTGGCTCAGGTCGAGTTGCACGCGACGGCGGTAGCGGGAGAATTCGCCCGGCACGATGACGGCGTTCTCGAGCCGAACCTCGAAATACCAGGCCCCGTCTGCCGCCGTGTCGCGCCGGGGGCCGAGCACCCGGGCGGTCTCGCCCGCGAGCAGTCCGAGCCCGGTGACCGTCGCCGTCACGACGGAGCCGTCGACGCCATCGGGCGTAAAGTAGTAACGACACGCGAGGGTGCCGATCTCGCGCGCCGGCAGACTGGCGCGATTGTTGAGCGCGAGTTGGAGGCGCACGCCGTTGGGCACCCGCCCCTCCTCGCGGTAGGCGGTGACGAAAAAGCCCGTCGCCCCGGGCGCACTCTCGCGCGTGATCCACGCGGGAAACACCGGACGCGTGGTGCCCGCCGCCGGTCCGGCGACGCGGATCATGCGGGCGAGCGCGGTCAGCAGTCCGCCGGAATAGACGATCGGCTCCTTGTAGGCGATCTGGGCATCAATCGCCGGTGCGGAGACGGGATAAAAATCCGTGTGATCCGGGCCGGGGGCGAGCAATCCATAACACGGATACACATTACGCGTCGGGATTCCTCCGGGCGTGCCGAAGCCGCCGTAGAGCGCGAGGTTCGCGCGGTAGTGGAGATTGTTGACCCACGTCTTGCCCGGCGGCGCGAAGCCTTGGAGGTAGGAAAGGTTGAGCGGGTTGAAGCCGAGGACGTAGTCGAGCTGGCGAACGGGCGCGTGCGTGTAGGTGCCGGTGAAAAGCGCGATGATGTCCGCTCGCCGGGTCGCTCGGGATTGGTGGGGCGAGTCGGCCCATTCCAGAAGCGGGGGCGCTTGGTCGAACAGCGTCGGGATGTTCCAAGCGGCGCCGTTGCCGCGGCAAACAAAGCCGCCCGGCGTCGTCGCGATATCGGTCGCCAGGCCGGTGTCATTGCGCCGCCGATACAGCCAGAAGTCCGCGTAGGCGTCGGCCTCGGCCACGAACTTTGCGCGGCCGGTATCGGCCGCGAGCAGCGCGCAGGCGCCGTTGTGCTCGGAGCCAACGGCGAAGTTGACCCACGGTCGGCCACGGTTGGTGGCGTTGGCCGCACTGTCGAAGAGCGCCTCGGCCCGGTCCGCCCAGGCGGCAGTGTAACCCGGCGTGGCCGCCGCGCGATCGGCCCGATGGAGCCACGCGGCAGCGAGAAGCAGACGCGGAATCACGTTCGTGCTGCGCGACGGATAGCTCGCCACCGTGACCACGCGCCCGTCGGTGAGTCGGCGGGTCACCGTGCCAGTGTTGCGATGCACGTCGCCCCACTCGAAAACGGTGCGCGCGAGCATGAGATTTCTATTCGCCTCAAATGTGTCGCCGGCCTGGCGGAAAGCCACCGAGGCCGCCGCGAGGGCCGCGCCAACCGAACCAGCTACGTCGGCACCCCCGGTGGACTCGTCGACCCAGTAACTCGGTCGGATCATCTGCGGCGAGCCTGCGACCGGTGTGTCCATCACCTCGTGCGGCAGGGCGGCGGTGCGGTCGTTTTGCGCGGCGGGATCGTCGGGCGGCGCGTGCCGCGTGGTGCCCTTTCCGACGTAGATGCGGAAGCCAGTAGCACTCGCCGGATCCACGACTTTGTGGAGATAGAGGCAAATCTCACGCAGGCGATCGAAGGCGCGCTCGGCCTGCCCTTGCGCGGCGAAAACCTCGCGATAATTGACGAGGCTCCAGGCGAGCAGCGTCGCTCCAAACGCGTCGTTGCCAGTCCAGACGACGCCGTCGCCCGCATCATACCAACCGCCGGTGAGGTCGCGGCCCACGTCCTGTCCATCGCGCAACGCGGAATCGCCGCGCCACTCGACGCGAGCGTCGAGCGGCAGCGCGCCGGAAGTTTGCGCCTCGTAGAAGTAGAGGGCGTGCTGCAACGCCTCAGCGTAATTGGGGCGCTGCGCGTGCAAAGCACCCGTCGTGGCGAGAACGGCGGCCGCGACGAGGGACCAGGCAGCTTGTCTCACGTCAACGGAGGTGCTGGCTCAGAAATAGTGCCGCAGTTCCAGCACGAACAACCGCGGATCGCCGTAGATCTGACGGGTGCCGTAGTAGCGCTCGTCGAGGAGATTTTGCGCGCGCAGCGTGGTGCTGATGTCGCGCTCGAAGATCCGGAATTTGCGCGAAAGGGAAAGATCCACCACGGCCGTATCGAGGACGACGGCGTTACGGTAGTTGTCGGCGCCGGCGACCGCTGGACCGTAATAGCGCACGCCGAGACCGAGGCCGACGGTTTTGAGAAAGCCCTCAGTGGCAGAAAATCTATAGTTGGCCCACAGGCGCCATTGATGTTCGGGCACACTCGGAGCTTGCTGCCCCTCGGTGCGCTTGACCGTCGCGGGCGGCGTCCCCCCGACCGTCCCGGCCGGACTGGTGGCGTCGGTGCGCGTTGCGCTATCCTTGATAATTCCGGCCTCGGTGTAGGCGTAGGAACCGAGGAAACGCAGTTCCTTGTTCACGTTATAGACGAAATCCAGCTCCACCCCGCGGTAGCGCTCGAGACCACCGAGGTTGGCGTAGGCCAGCGGGGCCAGCGTGCCAGCGGGCGCGCCGGGAGCCAGGGTGATATTGGAAGGATCGTCGCGGGAGACCGTATATTGTTTATTGATCAGCTCCGTTTGGAAGAACGCCAGCGTGCCCGAGAGGCGACCGCCCAAGAACTCGCTCTTGAATCCGACCTCCTTGTTGGAGCCGGTCTGCGGCGGGTGGGAAAAGGTGTCGGGGCCGACCGACCAGACGCCGGCCGCG
>JANPIT010000321.1:0-3937 GCA_031425115.1 Opitutaceae bacterium
CGAGGTGCAGCTGGCAGCTCGCGAAGGGCAGCTTCGACCACACGTCGCCGCCATTCACAATCAGCTCGCCGTTTTCAATTTTCCACGGGCAGGGCGCGCCGTTCTTGCCGACGAACTGGTCGGTGTTCTTGCCGTCGAAGAGCACGATCGCATCCGCTGGTGCGTCCGCGGCGGTGCGCCCGGGCTTCACGGGCTCGGGACGCGGACGATCGATGTCATGCACTTTCCATTTTCCGCCCGCTTCGATCAGCGGCGTATCAGAGTATCCGGTGGGATATGGATCTGCTTTGGGCAGAGCGCCGGTGGCGATCGAAGCCGCCGCAGCGGAGAGAGAGAGAACAACGGCAAATTTCATGACGACGTCGGGGGCTAGGGATGGGCTAAAATTACAGGGGAGATCACAGGGATAAGAAAGAATCGCCCTCGTTGACAACTTCGGTCTCGCGGTGGGCGCGATGAATTTTCCCCGAGCCGCCACTTACGGATTCCGGATGCGCACGCGGCCCGCGTCGGCCCACTCATTGTGGCCTCCGTCGATAAGCGTCAGCTTCGCCGCTGGCACGCCCGCCGCGAGCGCGCGGGCGTGGGCGATCGGAATGATCGCGTCACCCTTGGCGCCGAAAATTTCCACTGGGCCCCGATATCCCGCGAGCGCAGACACGTTGTCCCAATTCGATTTCAAGATGAGCCCGACCATCACGGAGGGGAAATGATCGCGCGCCACCGCGGCGAGCGTGGCGAAGGGCACGATGAGCACCACTTTCACGGGCGGATTCTCCAGCGCCGCCAGCGCACCCGCGGGTCCCGTGCCGATCGATTCGCCGACCACACCGACCGGCACGCCGGGAAATGTATTTTGCAGCCGTCGAAAAGCATCCGTCGCGGCGGTGTTGAAACTCTCGCGCGATGGCGCCCCGGCTCTCAGCCCATAACCCGGATATTCCAGGATGAACACCGCATCTTCTCCGGAAAAACTCGGCAGCGCGTAAACGCGATCCGCCGCCTGCCCGCCGTTGCCGTGCAGCATCAGCCACACATTTTTTGGCGACGCGACTAGGCGTGCGACGCCGATCGCGTTCCCGTTGCCATCGAGCCACGGCGGCAGGGCACCGCCCGGATTATGCGACGGATAGAACAGAAGCTTTCGCTCGAGCGCGGAGCGACCGAGCACGAGGACGATGAGCGCGATGACCCCGATGACGCTGACGACGAGCATGACCCGCAGCATGGACCGAGCTTTGCGTTCCGGGCGAGCGGCGCGACGAGAAACCGTCATTCGGCATTCCGAGAATCCGTTGTCGGCCAAAGGCAACGCGGCCCGTCCGGGCTCCACACGAGCTCGTCGATACACATTCGGCGGGCACGGCGGAACCTATCCCAGGCATGATAAACCAGAAGCTCCGTCCGTCCGTCAGGGCTGAGCGTGTAGGAATTGTGGCCTGGACCGAACGCGTCTCCTTGTGATGACATGAGCGACTAAAGGGAGCATCCGTTCGCGCCAGCTTTTCAGCTCGGCGGCGAGTTCGTCGACCACCTTGCGCTGCGTCGCCGCAAGGTTCCGCGACTCCGCCGGATCGACCGCAAGATCGTAGAGCTCGGGCGCCGCGGTCTGGTCGTGCCACAAGAGTTTCCATCGCTCTTTCCGGATCGCAGCGTCGGGATTTTCGCCTTTCGGCCCGGGCTGATCGGGCGGCCGCGCCCAGAAGACGGCACGGGAGCGGACAGCGCGCTACTCTCCGCGCAGCGCGGGAGCCTGGTCGATGCCGTCGAATGCGATGGCGCGCTCCGGCGCGACCCCCGCCCACGCGAGCACCGTGGGCGCGAGGTCCATGCCGAGCATCACTGTCGCGCGGTCCACGCGCCCGCCGGCAGGTCGTGGGACCGCCGGCCGGCCCCACACGATGAAGGGCACGCGGATGCCGCCCTCGTAGAGATTGGTCTTCGCGCCGCGGAAAAGGCCCGTCGATCCGCAGCCGCCGGCGATCTTCAGCTGAGAGCTCGCGACACTCCACACGCCGGGAGGCGCCGCGGTGCTGTTGTAGGGAATAAATCCATACGCGATGCCGCTGTCGAAATTTTCATCGAGCGGATTCGTCTTATTCCACCCGTTCAGCGCGCCGATCAGACTGGCCTTCGTGGGGGCGAAGGCGGAATTCGCCACGAGATTGTTCGCCGGGGTTTCCAGCAGCGATGCGGCCAGGTTGTAGAGGTGCTCGGTCATCGCCCCGCTTTGGTTGACGTCGCGGATGTATTTGTAGTCGCCGCTCCGCACCGCGAGGAGCGCGGAGTTATTGTCGTCCCCGACATAGCGCCAGAATAGGGACGGGTGCGGGTTGCTCGGGTCGGTGCCCAGAATGAAGGGCACGAGGTCTCGCCCGTCGGTCGTGAGTTGCGCGGTCGAATAGCCCGCCGCAACCGCGAGGGTCGGCAGGAGGTCCATCGTGGAAACGGGCTTCGCGAAGGCGATGGGCGAAGTGCCGAACTTTGCCGGCCACTTCATCGCGAACGACGTATGAATTCCTCCCTCGAACAGGGTTTGTTTTCCGCCGGTTAACGCTCCGGAGGATCCTTTGCCCTCGGCGCCGTTGTCCGAGACAAAGATGACCACCGTGTTATTCGCGATGCCTTGATTCTGAAGCTGGGTGAGCACCCGGCCGACATTATAATCCAGGTTCGCCACCATGGCATTGTAGAGCCGCTGCTCCCCGGAGCCTGCGGCCACCTGATAATCCGCGTCGCGAGCCATATACGGCTTGTGCGGGGCGTTCAGCGGCAGGTAGAGGAAAAACGGGGTCGTGGTGGTCGCCGGCTGCGAAGCGATGAAGCACACCGCTTCGTCCACTAACTTATCTGTGAGATACGGGAAGGGATTACGGGCGGCATAGGAGGGCGGTGACGTCGTGGTGTCGTATTCTTTCACGTTCAACTGCTGGTTCACGTTCGTGAAGAGGCCGTCGCTTTTCGGCGACGTGCCGTCGAAATACCACGCGTTGGCCGGTCCGCTGCCATCGGTGCGGAAGTAGCTGCTGATGCCGCTCGGAATCCCGTAGAACGCGCCGAAGCCGCGGCCAATCGGCATGTAGGCGTCGGGCATGGGGGCGCGGCCGGCGAGGTCCCATTTGCCGATGATCTTCGTGTTGTAATTCTTTCCGGCCGAGCCTTGGAGCAGTGAAGCCAGCGTGGTCACGGGCATGCGGCCCGGTCGAAACCGCGAGCTGTCGTTGCTGTCGGCGCCATAGCGGGCCGGGTGGCGGGAGGTCATCAGCCCGGCGCGCGAAGGGCTGCACACCGGAGACGTTACGTATCCATTTGTAAACAACACGCCGTTGTCCGCGATGGACTTGATCTGTGGCGTGTTGACCGCCGACGTGGGATTCGTGAGGCGGTTGTCGCCATAGCCAAGATCGTCGGCGAGAATCAGCACGATATTCGGCCGTTCGTTGCTGGCGCACAGGCCGGGCGCGATCACCGCCGCAAGCAGCAGGAGCGCCCCAGATCGAAAACGACGGAAACTGTCCGCCATCCGAGAGGGACAGGGCGACGAGGCGAACGCTTGGAATGCGGAGCCAAAAAAAACGGCGATTTGGGCATTGGGGTTCATGGGGCGGGGAACGGGTTTAACCGACGCACCCATCACCTATCGCCCGGTTGCGGGCCAGGCGACGCGCCACCCCGCTAAAGAGTTTACGAATTACGTTACATTACCTCCGCGGGTCCGAATGGTATCGAGGCACCTATTTCGCTTTTGCGGCGGCGGCGTTTTTCCCCATCGTTCGGCGCAGCCCCACCCGTCTCGCCGCGCGAGGCCTCGCCTGCTCCAGCCCCATGCCTTCCCCACTCCGCCGACCGCTCCTGCTTCTCGCTGCACTCACGTTGGTCGCCCTTCGCGGGTTCGCCGCCGCTGCGCCGGCCGGCCAGCGCCCCAACATCCTCTTCA
>JANPIT010000322.1:0-6220 GCA_031425115.1 Opitutaceae bacterium
CGCGGCTGCCTTGAAGCGAGGCCGCCCAAGCCGCGCGCGGAGCGCACGGCCCACCTCGGACCAATTGCGTGAGTCCGGCTCAACGCCCCGTTGCCACCGGCGCGAAAAGCGCATCGAGCAGCACCTCGCTGCCGAAGCGCACCGCATCCGTCGCCGGCAATCCCGTGGCCGCTTCGGCTGCCGCGACCGCGGCGCGGGCCGAGGCGTCGTCCAGCCCCCAGGTGTTGAGCGCGAGGCCGATCACCGGCGCCGCGGCAAACACGCCGCACGCCGAGGCCACTTGCTCATAAAACGGCACCACCTTTTCGAGCGGCGGGATCTTGATGTGCGGAAACGCCTGCAGGTGGCTGAGCCCGACTTTGTGCACCAGCACGAGGTGCGTCGGCTGCGTGCCGCGCAGCAGTGGCAAGGTCGCGGTGGACGCCGGATTCAGCAATGAACCCTGCCCCTCGACCCAGACCACGTCGCAGTCCCGCCCGTGGCGCATGACTTCCGCTTCGACTACGCCGCTCGCAAAATCAACCCGGACGGCATCGAGGCACATGCCCGCGCCGCTGATCATCATGCCCGTCTGGCCGGTGCCGACGAAGGCCGAGCGGAGGCCGCGCGCGCGCGCCGCGCGATCCAGTTCCAGCGCCGCGGTCATCTTGCCGATGTTCATATCGGTGCCCACGAAGAGCACGCGCTTGGCGGCGAGCAGTCGCGCCGCGCCCGTGCCGGTCGCGAGGCCCGCGGGTTCGCGGCGCATATCCCAGACGTAGACGCCGGGGCGGATCGCCGCCGCGATTTCCGGATCGGCGGCGAGCGGCGTGTGGCAGCCGTTCCACAGCGAAACGCCCGCCTGAATCGCCACCCGCAATTCCGGCCACCACTCCTCCCGCACGCGGCCGCCGCTGGGCGAGATGCCGATCGCGAGCGCGGTGGGCCGCGCGGCGAGCGCTTCCGCCACCGTCCCCACAATCCGGATATCCGGCACATCCGGCAGCTGGCTCACTTCCCGCAGCGAACGCCCGGCCGTCTCGCGATCCACCACGGCCACGATCTCCTCGCGCCGATAACGCAGCAGCGAAATGCCCGTTTTGCCGTGGCGCGTGGAAAACCCGGTGTGTTGCAGAAGAGCGAGCCGCTGCGGCTGGCCGACGTTAGCTGGAATGGTTGACATGAGTGACTCCGAAACCTGGATACGATGGCAGGCGGAGGCGCCCTTCGTGCAGCACTGCGCCGCGAAAAGGGTCGTCCGCCAGGTTGAGGTGGCTGTCCAAATCGAGATAATCCACGAGCCCGCCCAGCTGGGCCGCCGCGGTGTTGGCCAGCGCGCTGTGGCCATAGCAACCGAGCAGAATCCGCAGGCCATGCGCGCGCGCCGTGGCAATGAGGCGCAGCGCGCCGTCGAGCCCGCCGCATTTCATCAACTTGATGTTGATGCCGGCGACCGCTCCCACCAGCGCCGGCAGCTCCTCGCTCGAGCGGCAACTCTCGTCGGCCATCAGCGGCAGCGGCGAGCGCGCGCGCAAGGCCGGCAGCTCCGCCTCGCGTCCCCGCGCCAGCGGCTGCTCCAGGTGATCCACGCCGCGCTCCGCCAGCCACGCCGCCATGGCGATCGCCGTTTCCAAATCCCATCCGCCGTTCGCGTCCACACTCACGCGCGCACCCGCCGGCAGCACCGCCTGCACCGCGGTAAACATCGCGCGGTCCGCCGCGGCCCCCGCCGGCGCGCCCAGCTTCACCTTAAAGGCCCGCACAACCCCGCACTCGAGCCACTGCTGCACGCGCCACGCCGCCGCTTCTGGCGGGGCGATGCCGATCGTGACGGAGGTCAGCGGACCATCCGTCGCGGGCAGGCCCAGCAGCCGCCACACCGGCTGGCCCACGCGTTTGCCGAGCCAGTCGTAGAGCGCGAGATTCACCGCCGCCACCAACGCCGACGGCGCGTCCGCTTCGCGCAGCCGCCGCTCGATCGCCATGCGATCCCACGCGCTCGCGGTGGCCAGCCATCCCCGATGCGTCTCGATCGCCGCCTCCAGCACCTCGGCGGTCTGCGGCCGGTCGTCGATCGCGAAGGGCACCATTTCGCCCCAGCCTTCGACGCCTTCCTCGTGCCAGCGCAGCCAATACACCCGCGAATGCGTCGACGTGCCCCGGCTGATGGTCAGCGGGACGCGCTTCTTCAACGTCTGCAGAGTGATGTCGAACATGGTGGTTGGCCGGGCCTGAGCGACGCAGCCGAAACCGCGCCGGCGGGCAACCTAGCGACTCATCCGGTGAAATCTATCCGCAAACGTCCGATGGGCCGCTTTCCCACATGGTCTTTTGTTTTGGCTATACAAAGACCTGAACCGTAGGTCAGCGCGCTTGCGCGCGCCAAACCGCGTCCGCAAGCGGACTGGCCTACCGTTACGCAGCCAAACCAAAAGACCATGCGCTTTCCCAAGCGCTTGCCTGCCGCAGCCACCGCACCCGTCCGCGCCCAAGCGCAACGAAGCTTTACCGGCTCGATTTCAAAGGAGAGCGGGTGCCGGGCTTTTTCGCGACGGCGAGCGAGTGCTTCAGATCCGCAATCGAGGCCCCCTTCAGATTTTCCGCATCGCCGGGACCCATCAGGCGCGAGTTACTCGGAAGCGGAAACGTCTCAATCGATTCCATCGGTGGCGTGAACGTCTTCTGCGGCAATTCGCCGGTCGCCAGCGGCAGCCACACGCGGTCGCCGCCGGGCAGGTGATGCGTATAACACTCTCCGTTATAAGTGGCCTTCAACTGGTCGAACCGATCGGTCGGCACCCCGAGGGCGCACGACATGTTCTCGGTCTCAAACAGCAGCTCCAGCCGCGGCGCACCGCCCGCCACCGGCTGGGAGAGGCGTATCTTACCCATCGATACGCGGACTCCATTTTGGGTCGTTACCAGCACAGGCTTGCCGTGCATCGCTTGAATTTCGGCGTCGGTCACCGCGGCGTTGGTTCGATTCCAGCGTCTGCCGGTCCTCGCAAAGTAATCCGGAGAACCCTGGCAGACTCGTTAAGTGAGGTGGGAACCTGACAAAGCCGTGACGCCGGCCGGCGGTTCGAAATCTCCGGATGGTTTTTGCGTCACACCGTGCGGGCGTGACGAACCGGCTGCGAGTCGTTGAGCTCCAGCCATTCCGAGGCGGCAGTGTTCTCGGAAAACTCCGGGCATTTTTCCGCCATCAGCGTCAGCAAACACCCGCGGGCGCGCGCGATGCGGCTCTTGACGGTGCCTTCTTCCAGGCTGAGCGCCTGCGCGATCTCCGCGTAGGAATGATTGAGCAGATTCCGCATCGTGAGGATCTCGCGATGCGACGGCTGCAAGCTCTCCATGCACACGCTGATCAGCTCCACGAACTCCGCCGCGGAAGCCTGCCGGGCCGGGCTCGCCTCGGTGGAGGGAAACACATCCCCAAACGTGGCATCACTTTCCTCGGTGATTGGGCGGTCGAACGACCAGGTGGCGTGACGCGCCCGGCGGTGGAAATACCAATACCGGTTGCGCGCGAGATTGACCGTGATGCGGTGCAGCCAGGTCGCGAGCGAGCAATCGCCGCGAAAGCGATCGATGCCGCGCAAGGCGCGAATGAACGCGTCCTGCACAATCTCCTCTGCATCGTGGCGATCGCGCAGCAGCCCGAAGGCGATGGAGAAGAGTTTCTCGCGGTAGCGACCCACGATTTCGGTAAAGGCGGATTGATCGCCGGACTTCATCCGCTCAACCAGGATGGCATCGGTGGCGGCTTCACGTTTTGAGACGAGGCGCCGGGCTTCGGCATCGGGGCGGGCTGGGGAGGCTGTCCGTTTCGAGGTTTTCATCAGCGTTTTCAAAGCGTTACAGAATAAGCCCCCGGCGCGCGGGCAGCCATGGGGTAAGCGCCCATCCTATTTTTTTCCCAGACGCGTTTGGTGTATTTCTGCATTAATGCGCAAGTGTTTAGACCGGCACGCTCCTTGCGGCCCCTCCACACCGCGGCGCGCGCGTGCGGGAATCTCCCAGAGGAAAGTGGGGAATACATCCACCGCTCTTTCCGTGCGGCGGGAGGTCGATCTCTCCATGGAGGAAGAAGAATATAAGCACATCCTCGGCGCGATCGAGGTCGCCCTCGGCATCTGCGAGAACTCACCCACCGCGGACGACGTGGTGCGGTGGCGCCTGCGGCAAGAGCTGCGCGAACTACGGCTGGGCTTGTTGAGCCTGCTCGCCCAAACCCAGGAAGGCGGTCTCACCTCTCCGCCCACGCGCGACGCGTGAAGCGCGAAGCGCGAAGCGTATCCTAAATTCGGCAGTTGAAACGCGGAGCGCGGAGGACGCGGAGCAGAACGAACGAGAATCCAGTGTCGGGTTATTCACCTGCCGGGTGAAGGGCCTCGGCGCGAAAAACCCGGGTATTCTCCTCTGTGGTCTCCGCGTCCTCCGCGTTTCAAAGGCATTTTCAAGGATCATTCGGAACTCCAAGGTGGACCGTGCGCTCCGCGCGCGGTCGTGCGTGCGTCCGTTGACCAACCGCGCACGGAGTGCACGGCCCACCTCGACCGACTTGAGCAGGTTGGGCCGTTTCTCCGAAACGGCCTGAGTTTCGGGGGCGATTCACCTGCCAACCCAGACCGGCTCGGAGAGCCGGCCCCACCCCGAGCCCCATTCCTACCCGTTTCCTACCCTTGCTTTTGCCCCTCACCCGGCGCCACGTCCGCCTCGGTTCCGTGCGGCAGGCGCACGTAGATCGTCGTGTTGCCGCTCCCATGCGACTCGATCGAGCACTCGCCCCCGACGAGAGCCGCGCGCTCCTTCATTCCGAGAATGCCGAGCTTGTTCTTGCCGCTGGGCGCCGCGACATCGAAGCCGATGCCGTTATCCTCGATGATGGCGACAGTCTCTTCGGGCCGCCGCTGCAGGACCACGCTCACGGAAGTGGCCTTGGCGTGTTTGGCCACATTGGCAAGGGCCTCGCAGACGATGCGGTAAACGGTGGTCTCGATGAAACTCGGCAGCCGGATCGACTCCAGGCCGGAACTGCTGAACTGGCCCCGGATCTTCGTGCGGGTGGACCACTCATCGAGATAGTTGGCGAGCGCCAGGGGCAGGCCCAAGTCGTCCAACGCCGTCGGACGGAGTTCGACCGCCAGTTCATGGGTCTGCCGGCTCAGTTTCTGCACCGTTGCGATCATCTGCTCCAACTTCTCTGTCGCTGCCGGCTGACTGAGGGTTGACGCCAGCTTGCTCAAATCAAGGAGCAGCGAGGCCAGGTTCTGCCCGACTTCATCGTGCAAGCCGCGCGAGATGCGCGCGCGCTCCGCTTCCTGCGCGGTCATGAGCTGGCCCACCAAGGCCTGTCGCTCCAGCTGTGCACGCTTACGCTCGGCCACCTCGCCCCGGAGGGATTCATTGGCCAGCGCGAGTTCCGAGGTCCGGCGCTTCACGCGCGCTTCCAGTTCCTCTCCCACCGTGCGCAGGACCTGTTCGGCCTGCTTGCGCTCGGTGATGTCGAAATAAGTCAGCACGACGCCGGCGATCCGATCATCCGTGGTGCGATAAGGGAGCGTTCGCGCGAGATACCACCGCGCATTGATTTCCAATTCCCTTTCGGTGGGCGTGAGATGAGCCAGCGCGCGGGCCGCATCCTCCTGAATCAGGGAAGAATCACGCTGGCGGGCGAGATCGCTCAGCGGCCGGCCGATATCCGTGGGGATGAAGTTGAACAACGTGATCGCGGTCGGGGTGTAGCGCGTGATGCGCAGCTCCCGGTCGAGAAACACCGTCGCGATCGCGGTCGCCGAAATCAGATTGTGGAGATCGCTGTTCGCCCGGCCCAGCTCGTCGACGCGATGCTTCAGCTCCTGGTTTACAGTCGTGAGCTCCTCGTTGATCGACTGCAGTTCCTCCCGCCCGCTCTCCAACTCCTCGGTGGCGGAGCGCATTTCCTCGTTCATCGCTTGCAGCTCTTCGTTGCTGGATTTGAGCTCCTCGCTCGAGGCCTCCGCCTGCTCCACGACATCGCGCAGGTTCGATTTCAATCCCGTGATTTCGCGCTCGAGCTGGCGCGCCAGGGGCTCGGGCTCCAGTCGGAGTTCCGCCGCGCCTTCCGTCCGCACGATCACTTCGTTCGTTTCGAAGACGACGAGAAAGAAGTCCGGCGCGATGTCCGCCGCGGGTGTCACGCGCACCTCCACGCTCCGGCGCTGCCCATCCAGCTCCATCTCGCTGCGGAACGCCTGCG
>JANPIT010000323.1:0-5366 GCA_031425115.1 Opitutaceae bacterium
GGACTATCCACGGCTGCGACGCGGCCATATGGAAAGCGCGAGACCGGCCAGCAGCAGCGCAGTGAAACTGCCGTTGACCAACAGCGGCGCCAGCGAGTCGCCGGCGCGGTCGATCGCATAGCCGCTTAGCACCAGGCGGTCAGACCGCAGACTCGCCCCGCTCGTCCGTGCGGATCCGAACGACTTCTTCGAGCGGGAGCACAAAGACCTTGCCGTCACCAATTTTGCCCGTCTTGGCGGCCTTGACGATCGTGTCGACGGCCTTGCCCGCTGCCTCGTCGGCCACGGCGACCTCGAGCTTCACCTTGGGCAGAAAGTCCACGGTGTATTCGCTGCCACGGTAGATTTCCGTGTGGCCTTTCTGACGACCGAAGCCTTTGACCTCGGTGACCGTCATGCCCTCGATGCCGGCGGCCGCGAGCGCCTCCTTCACTTCTTCGAGTTTGAACGGTTTGATGATGGCGATGATGAGTTTCATGGAAGTCCTGGGTTAGGTTAGTTGACGTAGCCTTCTTCGCCGTGCTCGGTGATATCGAGACCCTGGCGCTCCACTTCTTCCGTCGGACGAAGACCAATGAGGGCCTTCACGATGTAGGCGATGATCGCGGTGGCGACCACGCTCCAGACAATGGTGATCGCAACGACCTTGAGCTGATTCATCAGCAGGCCGTTCATCAGCTTCATGCCACCGTCGCCGAGGACGGAATTGGCCGCGGGATCGGCGAAGACGCCCGTAAGGATGGCGCCCAAGGTGCCGCCCACGCCGTGCACGCCGAAGGTGTCGAGCGCGTCATCGTAACCCAGCCATTTCTTCAAGTAAGCCACGGCGAAGAAGGGTATGATGCCTGCCAGCACGCCGATGATGACCGCGGAGGTTGGGAGCACGAAACCGGCGCCGGGCGTGATGACCACGAGACCGGCCACGATGCCCGAGCAGAAACCGAGGACGCTCGGCTTGCCGCGCGTCATCCACTCGCACATCGCCCAAACGAAACCCGCGGTCGCGGCGGCCAGCGTAGTCGTCGCGAAAGCGTTCGAGGCAATCGCGTCAGCCCCGAGGGCGGAGCCGGCGTTGAAGCCATACCAACCGACCCACAGCATGCCGGTGCCCACCATACAAAGGAGCATCGAGTGCGGCGCCATCTGCTCCTTGCCGAAACCGAGGCGTTTGCCGAGGATGATACAGAGCACCAGCGCGCTCCAGCCCGAGGTCATGTGGACCACGGTGCCGCCGGCGAAGTCGATCGCCTTGATGCCGGCGTTCGCATTCAGCGGGCCGCACATAAAACCGTTTGCCGCCCAGACCATGTGAGCGAAGGGGAAGTAAACGACAAACATCCAGATGCCCACGAAGAGGAGCACGGCGGCGAATTTCATGCGCTCGGCGATCGCACCGAGGATCAGCGCGGGCGTGATGATGGCGAAACTGAGCTGGAACATCGCCCACATGATGTCGCTGATCCAGTGGTAGCCAGCGCCGGTCTTGCCGGCCTCGACGCCATTCAGGAATTTCGCGGAGAGGTCACCGATGAACGCGTTGCCACCCGAGAACGAGAGGCTGTAGCCCACCGCCCACCACAGGATGGTGACGAGGCCTGCGATGCCCATACACTGGGCGAGCACAGAGAGGACGTTCTTCCGTCGCACCAAGCCACCGTAGAAGAGCGCGAGGCCGGGCAGCGTCATGAAAATGACGAGCGCAGTGCTCGTCATCTGCCAGGCGTTGTGGCCGGGACCAGGTCCGGGAATTTTCGACGCGACGTCCGGCGTGCGCGCGGAGTTGTTCACGTAGGCCTCGAGGTCCGCGATGCGTTGCTCGACCGTGGGCTCCTTCGGCGCAGCAGGAGCGGCCGGGGCGGCCGCGGCGGGAGGAGCGGGCGGCGGAGTTTGGGCGAACAGCGTGCCGATGCTAAGCCCTGCGAGCAGGGCGAGGAACGCGAGTGGCTTCAGTCGTCGATAGCGTGAACAGATCATGCGCTTGATTTATTTTGTGTTGGAGGGACCTGCATCCTCACCGCGGCGTGGACGAACCGACCGTGAGGATGTGCGACGTATCGGCGGCGACACATCGCTCGCACGCTTTAGCACCACCCGTGCCAAGGGCTGACAACCTCGGGGTGAATCGTGTCACCACCCGCATCCCTACCGGGCCGAATGCCGCGCGTCGCCTCCGGCCGTGCGCTTAGCCGCGGCCATGGCTCCGCCGCTACACTCGGGTTTGCCTCCGCGATGAACTCTCCCCTCCCCTAAATGAAATTCGCCCGCTTAGAGCGCCGCTTCACCGCGCTCGTCCGTCCGAATCCGGACCACTTCTTCGAGCGGCAGCACAAAAATCTTTCCGTCGCCGATCTTGCCAGTCTTCGCGCCCTTCATGATCGCGTCGATCGCGCCCCCCACCAATTCGTCGCCCACGGCAATCTCGAGTTATATTTTCGGCAGGAAGTCCACGGTGTATTCGCTTCCGCGATAAATCTCCGTGTGACCCTTCTGACGGCCGAAGCCTTTTACGTCGGTGACGGTCATGCCCTCGATGCCGGCGGCAGCGAGCGACTCTTTCACTTCCTCGAGTTTGAACGGCTTGATGATGGCAATGATCAGTTTCATGAAAATGAGAGTTGAGGGCTGGGCTCAGGACTTGGCGTCGAAAATGTAGGCCTCTTCACCGTGCTCGTCGAGATCGAGTCCTTCGGTTTCCGTTTCGATCGTGGTGCGAAGGCCCATCACGCGCTTCACCACCAGCGCAATCAGCGCCGTGCCTCCGGTCGCCCACAGGAGCGTCACGCCCATGCCTTTCAGCTGTTCGAGCCAGAGGGACTTCCCCACCAGGCCGGCGAGATGGGTGCTGAGGTTGGGATTGACCGCCGCGGTCGCGCAGACGCCGGTGACGAGCATGCCCACGAAGCCACCCACCCCATGCACGCCGAACACGTCGAGCGCATCGTCGTATCCAAGCGAGCCCTTCACCTTGGTGCAGGCGAAGAAGGGCAACGCGCCGCCCAGCACGCCCGCCAGCATCGCACCGCTGGCGTCAACAAAGCCGCAGGCCGGAGTGATTGTCACTAAACCCGCCACCGCGCCTGAGCAGAACCCGAGCACGCTGGCCTTGCCCCGCACGAGGTATTCAAACACCGCCCACGTCCCGGCGGCGACGCCGGCCGCGAGCGTGGTGGTCATGAAGGCGTTGGCCGCGATGCCATCAGCCGCGATCGCGGAGCCCGCGTTGAAGCCATACCAGCCGATCCAAAGCATGCCGGTGCCAACCACCGTGATGACGAGGCTGTGCGGCGGCATCGGCGTCTTGCCGTGACCGAGCCGCTTGCCGACAAAAAGACACAAGATCAGCGCGGAGAACCCCGACGCCATCTCCACCACCAGTCCGCCGGCGAAATCGATCGCCTTGATCCCCGCGCCTGCATTCCAGACGCCATTCATGTAGCCGTTAACGCCCCAGACCATGTGCGCGATCGGGCAATAGACGAGGAGCAGCCACAGCGTCACGACCACCAACACCGCGGAAAATTTCATCCGCTCCACCACCGCACCGATCAGCACAGCAGGCGTGATGATCGCGAACGCCATCTGAAACATCGCGAAAACATTGTGCGAAACCCAAAACGAGTAATCCGGATTTGGCGCACTGCCGACCCCGCGCAGGAAGAAAAACTCACTGCCGCCCAGGAAGGGGCTGTTGAAATTTTTTCCGAAGACGAGGCTGTAGCCGACGGCCCACCATAACACCGTCACGAGGCTGGTGATCCCAAAACACCACGCCACCACGGAGAGCACGTTTTTCGTCCTCACCATGCCGCCGTAGAAAAGCGCGAGCCCCGGCAGCGTCATGAAAAGGACCAACGCCGCGCTGACCATCAACCAGGTGTTGTGTCCCGGTCCCGCGATGCCAACCGACGGCGTCGTCAGGCCCGCGGGCACGTTCCCCGCCTTGTCTTTCAACGCGGCGCTCGGGTCGGCATTGCTCAGATAGGCCTCCAAGCTGGCGAGGCGTTGTTCGACACTCGGGACGGGCGTCGCGGCTGCCGCGGGAGCGGGAGCCGAAGCGGGAGCCTGGGCGGACATCGACGCGGCGCAGAACCACGTGAGCCAAAAAGCCATGACTAGGCCACGAACCAACCGAAGGGGGTATTGCATGCTGGTGCCACGCATGAGAGCACTTCATCACCAACACTCAATGCATGAACGCATTGAATCTTTGTCATGAAAGGCCCGTGGGATCGCTCGTTCCATTTCCCATCCTTTGGCTGCCGCTTTGTGCTACCGCGAATGCAGTCGCGGAACGGTCGCAACGACGCCCGTCGCTAACGCTAACCTCAGATCGCGGTCTCGCCGCGCTCGTCCGTGCGGATGCGGATCGTTTCCTCGAGCGGCACGACGAAAATTTTCCCGTCACCGATCTTGCCGGTCTTCGCCGCTTTCGCGATTGCTTCGATCGCCTTGGCCGCGACTTCGTCGGCCACTGCCACCTCGATCTTCACCTTCGGAAGAAAATCCACGGTATATTCGCTCCCCCGGTAAATTTCCGTGTGGCCCTTCTGTCGGCCAAAGCCCTTCACCTCCGTCACGGTCATACCCTCGACGCCCGCGGCGGCCAGCGCCTCTTTCACTTCCTCGAGCTTGAACGGTTTGATGACGGCAATGATGAGTTTCATACGAGGAGTGGAGATTGCTTCGAAGATTTCTGCGATTTACCGCCCCAGGGAGCAAGCCCTCGTTCGCCTCGAAACCACGCCCCGCGGTCGAACGCCCGGGCGCCCGTGTGGTCCTTGAGCCGTGCGATGAACCGTCCGCCGGTCTTCAGCCCGCGGACCCGGTGACGAGGGCGGCCGGATTGTGCCCGCCGGTCCTCGAGGCGAGTTCGCCCGCGCGGCCGGCAGTCGCACCGCGCCCTACCTCACCCGTGCGATGGCGTGAATGCGGCACGCGCACTCACGCGCTCGCTCACTGCGGTTGCACCACCGCGATGTGGAGCTCTTTCAGCTGACGCTCCGTGACGGGCGTCGGGCTTTGCGCCATGAGATCCTGGCCCTTCTGCGTTTTCGGAAAGGCAATGACGTCACGGATACTCGTCGTGCCACATAGGAGCGCGCACATCCGATCGAGCCCGAACGCGATGCCGCCATGGGGCGGAGCGCCGTAGGTGAAGGCCTTCAGCATGTAGCCGAAACGGCTTTCCACGACATCGGCCGGAATCTTCAGCACGTCTTCAAATACTTTCTTCTGCAGCGCCGGTTGATGAATGCGAATCGAGCCGCCGCCCAGCTCCATGCCATTCAACACCACGTCGTAGTGCTGGCCGCGCACTTTCTTCGGATCCGTATCCAAATACTGGGCATCCTCCGCGACTGGAGCGG
>JANPIT010000324.1:0-5621 GCA_031425115.1 Opitutaceae bacterium
ATGGGCGATGAGATTCTCGAGGAACGGAATGTTCGTCTTCACGCCGCGGATACGAAACTCGCTCAGCACGCGTCGCGCGCGGTTCATGGCGATCTCGTAAGTCTGGCCGCTGGTGATGCTTTTCACCAACATCGAATCGTAGAAGGGCGTGATGACGGCGCCCGCGTAGCCCATGCCGCCGTCGAGCCGGACCCCGAAGCCGCCCGGTGAGCGGTAAGCCATGATGCGGCCGTAGTCGGGCATGAACTTGTTTTCCGGATCCTCGGTTGTGATGCGGCACTGGATCGCGTAGCCGTTGCGCGGCACTTCCGTCTGGTAAGGCATGCCGACCTCGGGCGAATGGAGGGCATGGCCCTGGGCGATGAGAATCTGGGCGCGGACGAGATCGAGGCCGGTGATCACCTCGGTCACCGTGTGCTCGACCTGGATACGCGGGTTCATCTCGATGAAGAACCATTCGTGGTGATCGAGATCGTAGAGAAATTCGACGGTGCCGGCGTTGTCGTAGCGGATCTCGCGGGCGAGGCGCGCGGCGGCGTCGCAGAGCTCGCGCACGATTTTCTCCGGCAGGCCGAACGACGGGGCGACCTCGACGACTTTCTGATGGCGGCGCTGCACGGAGCAATCGCGCTCGTGGAGGTGAATGACGTTGCCGTGCTTGTCGCCGAGGATCTGCACCTCGATGTGCTTGGCGCGAGGGATGTATTTTTCGAGGAAGACGGCGGAATTGCCGAACGCGCGCTCCGCCTCGGACTGGGCTTCGTCGAGCAGGTTGGCGAGTTGCTCCGGCTTGTGGACGACGCGCATGCCGCGACCGCCCCCGCCGAACGCGGCCTTGATGATGAGAGGAAAGCCGATCGACTTCGCCGTCTTGAGCGCTTCTTCGCGATCGGTGAGCGGATCCTTGGTGCCGGGCAGCACGGGCACGCCGATGCGCTGGGCCACGGCGCGCGCGGCGGTTTTATCGCCCATCATATCGAGCAATTCTGGCCGCGGACCAACGAAGATGATGCCGGCGCGCTCGCAGGCGCGGGCGAACTCGGCGTTCTCCGACAGGAAGCCGTAGCCAGGATGAATAGCGTCGACACTCTTATCCTTGGCGACCGCGACGATGCTGGGGATGTCCAGGTAGGCGGCGACCGGGCCTTTGCCGGCGCCGACCTGGTAGGCCTCGTCGGCCTTGTAGCGATGGATGCAGAGCCGGTCTTCGTGCGCGAACACGGCGACGGTGCGCAGATTCAGCTCGGTGCCCGCGCGGAAAATGCGGACGGCGATCTCGCTGCGATTCGCTGCCATCAACTTTTTGATGGGGCGCAACGCGGCAACAGAGGCGGCGGGCGCGGATTTGGGAGACGTGGCGGGGGTCGTGGGCTTGGCGGGCATCAGGCGTGAACCGCGGGGTTTAGGGCCGCGAATCCCCGAAGTGAAGCGCGAAGACGCGGACACACGGAATATGCATGCAACGCGGCCCGCGCTCGGCGGATTAGGCGGCGGGGGTGGATGCGAAAACGAGCCGTGACTTTGACCTCTCACTGCAGCGCGACGCGGCGGCGGTCCCGTTAACTCCGACCGGCGGGAGGTGGAGCGAGCACGATGGCTTACCTTAATCCCGATCGAGGAAAGGCAGCTTGAGCTGATCGAGGTTGGCGCGGAAGGACAGGGTGTATTGCGTGCCGAAGGTGCGGCGCGATGTGTTGCGTCCGCCCTGATAGAAATTGCGCCAGGAATCGTTGGTGAGATTCGAGCCGGTGAGCTCCATCGTGTAGGTGCGCGTGATGTTCCAGCGCGCGGTGGCGTCCCAGCGTTGATGCTTCGATTCGTAAACCGGTCGGAGATCCGTGAGCGTGGGTGCCGTCGTGATCGCTTGCGGGAAGATCGTCGTGCGCACGTTGAAGTAAAGGGTGCGGCGCGGCGTCATGTAGCTGATGCCGTAGTTGGCGTTCCAATCGTAGAAATTGGGCGCGAGCGGCTTGGTCACGATGCCGGCGCGGTTGGGCGCCTGGCCTTTGTAGTTCTTGTTGTAGCCGGCGAAGACTTCGATGCCGCGCACCATTTCCGGGAGAAATTTTAGATACGGCTGCAGACCTTGGCGGAGGGAAACCTCCAGGCCCTCGAACTGGCCCTTGCCTCCGTTCTCCTGAGTGCGGAGCTCGTAGCCCACGAATTGGCCATCGAAGCCGTTGTCGGCGCCGGCTTCGATCAACGACGTGTCGTTGATGATGTAGTTCGTGATCGTCTTCCGGAACCAGCCGACGGTGACGGTGCCAGCGGGACGCGTGTAGAGTTCCAACTGCAGATCGAGATTGCGTGAGTAGGTGGGGAGCAGGCCGGTATTGTTGACCGTGACGTTTGGAATGGCCGCGAGGTCGTTCACGGTCGTGTTGGGTAGGATGGTCTGGACGCCGGGGCGCGACATGGAGCGGGTGATCGCGCTGCGGAACAAGAGATCCGGCGTGAAACGATAAGTCGCCTGCAGGTTAGGGAAAAAATCCGTGTAGTCGCTCGTGACGCGCTGGGTGCGCGAGAAGAGCGCGAGTTGCTGCTGCGTCGCGCTGGCGCCCGGAATGTTCGCGCTGGAATTGATGCGCAGGGGACCGCGCACGAAATTTTCCGTGAGCTCGGCGCGCACGCCACCGGTGAGCGCAAGTTTCGGCGTGAGCTTTACGTTGCCGGCGAAATAGGTCGCGGTGATATTCTGCGCCATCTGTTGCGTGTTGGAAAAACGGCGGGCGATGTTGGCGGCGGCGATGTCCTGGATCGCGAGTGGATTTTGCCGCATGTAATCGGCGACCCGGTAGGGATCGAGCAGAGGGGGCGTGCGGATACCGTAAAGGAATTTGTCGCCGTAAGTGTCGGCGCCGTCGAAGAGCGAAGCGTTAAGGGTGTTCGGGCCGTCGTCAGCGGTGCCGGCAATGCCATCCGGGCCGAGGAAGTTGAGCACGATCTGGCCGGCCTGCTTTCGGCGATGCAGTTGGTAGAGGCTCGCTCCGGCGCGCAGGTCGAAGGGAAAACGGAAACCAGCGAAATCGCGGCGGAGGTCGAATTTCAAATTCCACGTGCGATCATTCTGAAAACGCGGCGAGGTCTGGAGTGAGAGACCGGTGCTATTGGTGTAGCTGCGCAAATCGTAGAGGTCGGGGCCGGCGGTTTGCACGAGTGACAAAGGGGCCGGCGTGCCGGGCTCCGCGGTCAGGCGCACGGCGACGCCTTGGGCCGCGCCGAGATTGAATTGCACCGATTGAATCATGTCGGGCAGGTCGGTGACCTTGGAGTCTGACTTGGCGTAGTTGGCGGAGTATTCAACTTTCCACGGTCCGAAACGGTGTTCGACGGCGCCGACGAAGCCATAACTCTGCCCGACTTGATCGCTGTAATCGTCGAACACATCGACGAGCGCGTTGCGGATCGTGGCGTCGGTCGTGGTTGAGGCCGGGTCGATGATTCCGGGCCGCACCCGAAACGTGTGGCTGCGGCTCTGGTTAAGATAGCCGTTGAAGGAGGTTTTCAGCTTCAGGATCGTGTGGGAGGCGAACTTGTAGTCGGCGTTCAGGCTGAGCGTGCGGCGGTTTTTCACCTGTGGGCCGTCGACGAGCGTGAAGGTGTTCACGTTGAAGCGGGACGCCTCGGTGACGGGATTCGCCACGGTGCCGGCGGTGAAGGGCGAATACGTCAGACCGTAGTTGTGCTGCGGGTTGATGACGTTGCTTTCGAAATACGAAAACGTGAGGCCGAGGGTGTTTTTCAGGAAGGCCTCGGAGTAATTGAGGCTACCACCCGGCTTGATGCGATGCGTGGGGCGCGCGCCGGGGCCGGGCACGCGACCGAGGCGCAGCATCTCGCTGTTGGCGGACAGCATGAAAGTCGTGCTGAAACGGCGGCCGCGTTGCGCGAACGCATTGCGCGTGACGGCGTTCACGACGCCGCCGGTGGAGGGCGACATCCATGGCGGCGGGGCTTTGTAGACTTCGATGGTCTCGATGTTGTTGATCGTCGCCATGCTGAATTCGAACGCGCGGCTCGAGGCGTCGCTGCTCCCGGTGCTCGAGCGGGGCGGCGTGCCGGCGGCGGCGGGCACCTGGCCATCGAAGGTGAAGAGGGTCGCCTCAGGATCCTGGCCGCGCATCGAGACGGTGCTCGCGTCGGCGTTGCTGAAGTTGACCTGCAGGCCCGGGACGTAGCGGAGGAACTCGCCGATGTTGCCATCCGGCACGATGCCCAGGGTATCCGCCGAGATGGCCTGCACAAAAAAGTCCGCCTTCTTCTGCTGATTGATCGCGGCGGCGTTGCCCTCGACCTCGGCCGCGACGGTGAACGCCTCGAGTTTATAGATCCCGGCGGTGAGATTGAACTCGGCGCGGGCGACTTGGCCGGGTGCGACGACGACGGTGCGCTTCTCGGTGTCGAGGCCGGTGTAGCTCGCTTCGAGTTGATAGCTTCCGGCGGCGAGGCCGCGCAGCGTAAACGTGCCATCGCGATCGGTGAGCGCGGCAAGATTGGTGCCGGCGATCTTCACCTCGGCATCCGTGAGAAAGAGACGCGTCGCCGAGTTTGCGACGGTGCCGGAAATCGAACCGTTGCCCGCTTGGGCCAACCCGGCAACGGCCGAAATACAGAGAGCGCCGAGCAGTCTTGCGGCGCGGAAGAGGGGTAAGAGTCGGGGTTTCATGGCTGGGTGTGGAGACGACGCACCCGGAGGGCAAACGGATCGTGGGCTTGACTGTCCGCGGACAAAGGACGGCCTTGGCGCAACCTCTGCACAACGCGGTCTGCCTGTCGGCGTCGTAGCTGGGCCGGCGGTATTAAACTCATCCGCAACTGGCGCGGGGGTAATCCGGCACCTGCCGCGACCGGAGTAAGTTGGGGCGTGCCATCGCCTCCGGGTTAAACGAGAGGCTCGACGATCTGGGCTGGCAGAAGATCCGGCTGCACTGCTGCCGGCTCTACAGCGCGCCGCGTGATGTGATCCTCCGCGACATGACGAACGGAACCGAGGGGGCGAAGGCCGCTTTCGTGCGGGACGACGCACGCAACGCTCCGCCGCCGCCGACGACGAAAGAAAATTGATCGCCGCACGTCTCGTTCTTGAGACAAATCTCACAGCCTCAGCGATTGCTCCAATCATCCCACTGTCCGAGCCTCCGGCCCATTGTCAGCGGCGCGGAGCGACACTCACTCGACTTGCTACCCTCGCTGGCGTTTCGACTGTTGACGCTAGGATTACCCCAAAAACCTTCCATGAGTTCCCCCCTGATATTCTCGCGAGCACGCCGACCCCGCTTTGCTACCTTCGTTGTTCTCGCCTTTGCGATTAACGCACCGTCGCTCTTTGCTCAAGCGGCGCGGACCGCGGCGCCCGACGCCACTACGCTTGCGAAATACGACACGAACCGGAATGGAGTGCTCGAGCCCGCCGAGGTGGCGCAGCTGCAAGCGGACGAGGCCAAGCTCGCTGGTTCCGTGGCAGCGACGTCGACAGCCAGCGGAGCCGACGAGAAAGTGGTCGAGCTTTCGCCGTTCCAGGTGAACGCCGGCGCAGACAAAGGCTATCTCGCTTCGAGCACGCTTTCCGGCACGCGCCTCAACTCGAAACTCGAGGACCTCGGCGCCTCGATCACGGTCGT
>JANPIT010000325.1:0-12487 GCA_031425115.1 Opitutaceae bacterium
GCCGGCCGCGAGCGCTGGCAGGAACGCCGCCGGCTACAATCCGCGCCCTGATTCCTCGCCATGCCTGCCCTCGAAGACTCCGCGCCGTCGTCGATCTACGAGCAACTCGTCGCGCTCGAACGCGAAGGCACCGCCTTCGTCCTCGTCACTCTGGTCGAAGCGCTGGGCAGCACGCCGCAGGATGCCGGCGCAAAAATGCTCGTCACCGCCGCCGGCCGCCATGCCGGCACCGTCGGGGGCGGACGCGTGGAAGCGCAGGCGCTCTCGCTCGCGCAGGAAATGCTCGCGTCGTCGGCGACCGCTCAGCCGCGCTTCGTGTCGTGGACGCTGAAGACCGACGTCGGCATGACTTGCGGCGGCTCGGTGAAATTTTATCTCGAACCCCATGCCGTCGTCGGCGCGGTCTGGCCGATCGTCGTGTTTGGCGCCGGGCACATCGCACAAGCGCTCCTCCGCGTCCTCGTGCCGCTGCCTTGCTCACTCACCGTCGTCGACCCACGCGCAGAGTGGCTCGAGCAACTACCGCGCGCCCGCAACCTGCGCGTCATCGCGCATGGCTCTCCCGCGGACCTCGTGCCGACGCTGCCGGCCCACGCATTCGTGCTGTGCATGACGAAAGGCCACGCGACCGATCGACCCATTCTGCAACGCGCGCTCGCCGAACGCGACTTTCCCTTCGTCGGCGTTATCGGCAGCGCTGCCAAGGCCGCAGTGTTGCGCAAGGAGCTGATCGCCGCCGGCATCAGTCCGGAACGCGCCGCGCAGTTTGCCTGCCCGGTCGGACTCGATTTCGGCACGAACCATCCGCACGAAATCGCGCTCAGCATCGCGGCGCAATTGCTCACGGTGCGCGATAAATACCAAGCGTCGCCCCCTCCCGCCGCCGCCTTGGCCTGACGACGCTGCCCCGCCCCGCCCCCGGTATTGCACGGAACCGGCCCATGCTCCACGGTTCTGTTACTCCCGCCATGTTCCATCTTCACGGATTCAAGTTTTTCGCCTCCGTCGCCGCGATAACCGCCGTGACCTCCGCTGGCCTCGCGCAAGGCGCTCCGATCACGGACGTGCCGCCGACCCCGCCAGCCTCCACTCCGGTGCTCGTAGCACCCAAGGCCGAGGACGAAAAATCACCCGCGCCCGCCGCGCCGAAACGGACCCGCGCCATCTCCCCGGAAGCGGCTGCCGCGCTCGCAGCCTTCGCTCCGAAATACGAGCCGCCCGCGCCCAAGGTCGAACCGAAGCCCGAGTCTGAAATGATCGACCTCCGTGACGTCGACAAACCCAAGAACGCGATCGTGCGGCTGCCGAAATACATCGTGCAGGAAGCGAAACCCGCGGTCTTCCGCGAGCGCGACATCAACACGCAAAAGGGACTCACGGACCTTGCGATGCGCCGCTACATTTCAGATGCCGATCGCGCCTTGAACCGCTGGACCATCCCGCTCTTTGGCACTTCGAAAGAAGCCCGCGCAATGGCGATGTATGCGGAAGACGAACGCCTCCGCAACATGAGTGATCTCAACGATACCGCGGCCACGGCCGCCAAGTTTGACCCGGCCGCCGGCGACTACATTCGGAAGGAATCGCAGAAGACTTACCTTCGTTCGCCTGACTTCGGTTGGAGCAGTGGCGAGCCGAAGTAGGTCAAAGTGGAGCGGCTTGACCCCAAGCCGATGGTTCGTCTGGCGCGTAAAATCACTCGAACTCCGATCTGAAGCGGCTTGAGGTCAAGCCGCTCCACCTCAAGGCATCGCGCTATTCTGCCTTTCCTGCCAGCGCCCGCGCTATCTCCGCCCATTCAGCCTCGAGCGTGAGACCGGCCGCGGGCCGCTTCCGTCCCGCGCGCGAATACCAGTAGCCCGCGTTCCCCGCGTCGCCTTCCTTGCGGTGCAGATACGCATGCACCCACGCGCACGCTCGATCCTGCTCATCCTGCTGGACCGCGCCGTGCGCACCTGCCCAATCGCCGCGCGCATCATGCCAGAGGCCTTGCAGTGCCAGCCCCAGCCCCGCGGGTGGCGCCGCGTCGCGCTCGATCGATTGCCGCAATTCCTCAAATGACATTTGCCCCAACCTGCGTGAACGCATTCACATTTCAAACCAACTCTCGCCTGGCTGCCCCTTCTCGCTTCCGCTGTCCCCCGCCACCCGCTGCGTCCTTCGTCTCCTGATACATGCCGACTGCCGAACATCTCATTCTCCGCGAGCTCCTCGCGCGCGAACCCGAGTGGGTCTCCGGCACCCTGCTCGCCGCCAAGCTCGGCGTCAGCCGGGTCGCGGTCTGGCAGCACATGGAAAAATTGCGCAGCGCCGGTTTTGCGTTCGAGGCCCAGCGCGCCCGCGGCTACCGGATCACGGCGCGTCCGCCGACGCTCTATCCGCCCTTCATCGAGACGCAGCTCAAAGTGCGGCCGAAAAATTTCTCGCTGATCGTGCTGGATGAGGTCGACAGCACGAATGACGAAGCCGCGCGCCAGCTCTCCAGCGGACGACCCACGCCGTTCGCCGTGCTCGCGCGCCGGCAAACCCGCGGTCGCGGCCGCTTCGGTCGCGTGTGGCACAGCGAGTCAGCCAGTAATCTCTACGCGAGTTTTGCATTTCGCCCGCGCGTCGCGCCGGAGCGGATGCCGACCTTTACCCTCTGGATGGGGCTCAACGTCTGCGAGCTGCTCGCAAATTTCGCCCAGATCACGCCCGGCATCAAATGGCCCAACGACATCCTGTTCGATGGCCGCAAGGCCGGCGGCATGCTGACGGAGGCGCGCGTCGATGCAGACCAAATTCGCGATCTCGTTTTCGGTCTCGGGCTCAACGTCAACTGCCCCGCGGGAGGCTGGCCGCCCGACCTCGCACGACGCGCCATCTCGCTGGAAGAAGTCACCGGGGCGCCACTCGACCTGAATCGGCTGGCCGCCGCGCTCGTCGGCCGCGTGCTGCTGGCGTATCGCACGTTCGCCGAGGGCGAACACCTGAAGACCTTCGCCGACCTCTGGCACCGTTATGACCTGCTCCGCGGTCAACCCGTCGCACTCCTCGAGGGTGGCCGACGGCACGCCGGGGTCGTGACCGGGGTCGACGATGAGGGCGCCTTGTTGCTCCGCGACGAACACGGCAAGGTCCAGCGCTTCCGCGCGGGCGAAGTCACGTTGGAGAAGCAAGCCTAAGAAAGCGTGAAGGAGGGATTGAGAGATTAGCGGAATCCTTCTCTCTGGTTCCGAGTCACATGCTGCCACTCTCTCTCAAATCCGACCTTCCGCCTTCCCTCCCGCATGACTGAGGCTCTGCCGCCCGCCATCGAAGTCTCCCGCCTGGTGAAAACCTACGGCGGCGTCACGGCTGTCAGTGACATCAGCTTCACCGTGGCGCGCGGGGAGATCGTGGGTTTTCTCGGCCCGAACGGCGCCGGCAAATCCACCACCATGCGCATTCTCACCGGCTATTTGCCGGCGACCTCCGGCACGGTGAAAATTTGTGGGGTGCCCGTCGCCACCCAGCCCGACGAGATCAAGCGCCGCATCGGCTACATGCCGGAAAACAACCCGCTGCCCGAGGACATGCGCGTTTCGGAATACCTGTATTTTCGCGGCCGCCTGAAAGAGGTGCCGCGCCGCAAGCTCGGCCCCCGCATCGACGAAGTCCTCGAGCTCTGCGATCTGAAACGCGTCCGACACAAAATCATCGGCCAGCTCTCGAAAGGCTTTCGTCAACGCGTCGGGATAGCCGAGGCCATTCTCGCTGAGCCCCCCGTGATCATCATGGACGAGCCCACCATCGGGCTCGACCCGCACCAGATCCTGATCGTCCGCGATCTCATCGCCAGTCTGCGCGGCCGCATGACGGTGATCATTTCGTCGCACATTCTCCCGGAGATCGAGATGACCTGCGACCGCGTGCTCATCATCAATCAAGGCCGCGTCGTGGCCCAAGGCACGCCGGCTGACCTGCGCCGCGAGATTTTTGGCCACTCCACTTACGAACTCGAGTTCGCCGGCAACGCCGACGCGCTGCCGACTGCCCTCGCCGACGTCGACCCGACCTTCCACGTGGCCGCGCAGTCGGACGCCGCCGCGGACGGATTCCGCAAACTCACACTGACGACCGCCCGGCCAGACGAGTTAGGCGAGACCTTGCTCGCCGCTCTGCTCGCCCGCGGCCTGCGCGTCCGCGCCCTCAGTCGCGTGAACCCGACGCTCGAAGACGTCTTCCTCGCCGCCACGCGCCGGAGTTGGGATGCAGTCGCCGCGGCCCCGGACCAGAAGGCGGTGGCCGGTAAACCCACGCCCGAATGAACTGCACTTTTGCTTCCCCGCGGCGTCATATCGTCGAACCTCGGCCGTCCGACTGCGAATATTCATGAAGCACTTTCCCACGCTGCTGAGTCACGAGATCCGGATGCTGTTGGTCAGCCCGGCCACCTATGTCGCGGCCACGCTGTTTCTCGGTTTCATGGGCCTGATCTTCACCAAGATTCTCGAGCTCTACAGCGGCTCCGCGCAGGACCTCTCGCCCGCCAACGCCTTCTTTGAATTTTTCTGGCTGCCCGCGTGTGTGATGGTGCCGCTGCTCACGATGAAGTGCCTCGCGGAAGAACGCCGTCTCGGCACGATCGAGACGCTGCTCACCACGCCCGTGACGACCACCGAGGTCGTGCTCGCGAAGTTCGGCGCGGCTTACTTCCTCTACATCGCGCTCTGGGCCTCGACCGGCGGGTTTTTTTACTTGCTCAACAAATTTTCCGGCGACGCCCGCTTTCTCGACTCGGGCCCGTTGGTCGGCGGCTATCTTTTCATCGCGGTCTCCGGTCTGTTCTTCATCGCGATCGGCGTGTTCTCCAGCTCGCTCACGCGCAATCAATCCGTCGCCGGCATCATCAGTTGCGTAATTCTCGCGACGCTCATCCTCGGCAGCCGCGCCCTCTCCGATTCCGTGTGGCTCGAGCAAGGCGTCTTGCGGCCCGCACGCGCGATCGTGGATTACGCTTACATTTTCGGCCACCGCGATGACTTTACCCGCGGGGTGATCGATACGCGCCACGTTTTGTTCTACTTCAGCGGCACGGTGCTCACGTTGATTTTCAGCATTCTCAGCGTGGAGGCGAAGCTGTTGCACGCATGAGCGCGCCCTATTTCGACAGCTTCCGTGCCGTGCGCTGGCTGCGCACCCTCAACCTCGTGCTGCAGGCCGTGCTCGTGCTCACCTTTTTTGGCGGGCTCAACTACGTCGCCCGCAATCATCCCTCGCGCTTCGATCTCACGCGGCTGCGCAAGTTCTCCCTCTCCCCGGAGACGCTCTCCTACATCAAGAGCCTCGACCGGCCGGTGCATATCGTGATGACCGTGTCCCCGGAGACCGATAATCCCGAGGTGAAGGGCCTGATCGATGAATACGTCTACGCCACCGAAGATCGGCCGGCCGCCAGGATCACGCGCGAAACCCTCGACGTTTACCAGAGCCGCAAGCGTTCCGAAGAGCTCGGGCTCAACCAGGCCGACCTCATCCAACTGATCTCCGGCGATCGCCGCCGCATCGTCACGATCAACGAACTCTACACGCTGAAAAATCGCGTGCGCGACTCCTTCCACGGCGAACAGGTCCTCACCGCGGCGCTCCTCGACGTGTCGATGCCGGTGCGCCAGAAAATCTATTTTCTCGATGGTCATGGCGAGATGCGCGTGGACGACCCTGATCCCCAGAACGGTCTCTCCGCGCTACGCGAACAGCTCAAGCTGCGTAATTTCGATATCGATACGGTGAACCTCACCGTGGCGCGGAGCGTCCCCGCCGATGCCAACCTCGTCGTCGCCGTCCGCCCCCGCGCTAAATACACCGCCGCCGAGCAGGAGCTGCTCCGCCAGTATCTCTCGGCCAACGCCGGCCGGATGCTGCTCTTCCTCGAACCCGGCGCCAACGCCACCGCGCTCGGCCTCGACGACCTCCTGCTCGACTGGGGCATCCTCGTGCACAACGACTTTATCGTCGACCCAGAGCCGGGCAATATGGCCGATAACGGCGACCTCCTGCTCTGGGCCTTTCGCGAGCCCGCCCACCCTGTCACAAAAACGCTGCAGGAATACAAGCAACCGCTGCGCCTCGGCGGCGCCCGCACCGTGATGCCTGATCCCGGCCGCACCCTCGGCAGCGGTCTCCACACCGTCACCCTCGCCGCCACCTCCAAATCCGCGTGGGGCGAACGCGACTTCCGCTCCCCGGCCAAGCTGCACCGCGATGTCGACACCCGGCCCATGGCGGGCATGGAGCCGCCCGATCGCCTCGGCGTGGTCGTGGCCTCCGAACGGCTCGCCGTCCGCGACAACCTGCCGTTCAGCGTCCGCGGCGGAAAGCTGGTCGTCTTTGGCACCGGCGATCTCGTATCCAATTCCCGGATAGAACAGGGCAACCTGGCCGTTTTTCTCAACGCCGTGAACTGGTCGGTCGACCGCGACAAACAGCTCAACATCCCGCCCCGCCCGGTGGAGCGCTTCAAGCTCACGCTCAGCGCCACCGATTCCAGCCGTCTCCGTTACGCCCTCCTGCTCGGCCTCCCCGGCGGCGCATTGCTGCTCGGGCTGATTGTGTATTGGACGCGGCGGGCGTAATGGGCAGACAGTAACCAGTTATCAGTAGCCAGTAATCAGGACATCGCGCTCGAACTGAACACTGACCACTGATTACCGATCACTTCCGACAACATGCGCACCAAAGTCACGCTCGTCCTGATTTTCCTGAACGTCGCGCTGTTCTTTTTCATCTTCAAGTTCGAGCGGAACTGGCGGACGGAAGCGGCTTCCCTCGAAGCGCGAAAACTCGTGCTCGGGCCGGAGGCGGCCGACATCCGTTCCCTCGAAGTCACCACGCTCGCGCGCACCGGCGAGTTCAGCCTGGAGCGAAAACGGGACACGTGGTCGTTGACGAAACCGCTCGAGTGGCCCGCCAACCCGCATGCCGCGCGCACCATCGTCAACGAGCTGCAAACGCTCGAACACGAAGCGAGTTTCACCGTGGCCGACGCCGCCAAGAACGGTCAATCGCTCGCCGACTTCGGGCTCGATAAGCCCAAGTTGACGGTCGCTTTCACCTCGGGAGATCCGGTGGTCGGCAACGCCGCGCCCCGCCAGAGCACCGTCCTGCGCATCGGCTACACCACCGTCGACGACAAGCGCCTCTACGTGCTCTCGCCCGGCGGCGATCGCGTGCACGTCGTGAAACGCAGCCTCCTCGACAGCCTTTCGGTGCAGGCGGCCCAGCTCCGCGCCGATACGCTCGTTTCGGTTCGCGTCTTCGAGGCGCGCTCCCTGCTCGTGCAAATCGGCGCGGCCGGCGCGCGCATCCGGCTCCGGCGCGATGGCAACCGCTGGTTGTTTGAGTCGCCCATTAGCGCTCGCGCGAGCAAGACCGCCATCGATCTTCTCATCAGCGATCTGAATGCGCTGACGGCGAAGTCGTTTCCTGCCGCACCCGCCGGTCCGCTCCCGTCGGCCGCGCCCGCCCTGCGCATTTCGATCGAAGGCAACGGCCGGCAAGAAACGCTGCTGCTGGGCGAACCCGTTCCTCCGGTTCCGGCCGCGAGCCCTACCACAAAGGCCGAACCCGAATATTATGCCCAACTCGAGGGCCGCAGCGCGCTCTTCACCGTCGTGGTTCCCACGCCGCTGATGGAATCGTTGCGCAACGCCCAAGAGGCGCTCCGCGAAAAACGCATTCTCGATTTCGAGCCCGCCGCGGTCACCGCCATCACGCTGGGCGCGCCTGTGCTGCCGAATCAGCCGAATCTCACCCTGCAGCGGCTCGAATCCTCGACTGGTCAGGCAGCTGGCGCCGCGCCCTCCTGGCAGATCGTCCGCCGCTCCGAAGGTGCGCAAGGCGGTCCCCAGACGCAGCCCGCCGAACGCGCCGCCGTGCAGCGGCTCCTCGAGCGCCTCGCGCTCCTTTCCGCGGAGAAATTCACGAGCGACGCGCCGACCAGCGCCGACCTCGAAGCCTGGGGCTTCAACCGCCCTGCGCGCGAAATCACCCTCAACGCCGCGGGCAGCACCACGCCCATCGTGCTGCGCCTCGGCACCGATCAAGCCCGCAACGTCTATGCCCGCGTGGGCACCCCGACCGATGCCGGCACCTCCATCTATCAAGTCGACCCCGAGATTCTCGCCGACCTGCCCATCGCCTCGCTGGCGTGGCGCAACCGCGCCGTGGCCGAACCGCTGCCGCTCAACGCCCGGATCAGCGCGCTGAAACTGACGGATCTGGAAAACAAGCAAGCGCTGTTCGAGGCGAAGTTCGACGCCACCGGCGAACCAGCCCCCACGCCGCGCGATCCTAAAGCCGTGCAAGACGTGATCGCGGCCCTGCGCACGCTGCGCGCGAAGGAATTCGTGCCCGGCGGATTCGCGGAGAAGATCACCGCCGCTGGCGATGATCGCCCGTGGCGTTTCCAACTCGACGCCATCATCTCCCTCCCGGGGGCAGGCGGCGCGGATCAAAATGCCACCCTCACCGTTTTCCTCACCGAGCGGCTCGGCGGGTCGCAGCAATTCGCCGGAATCAAGGAATTGGATACGATATTTTCCCTCGAGCAACCGTTCGTCGATGCGCTCTGGGCGCTGGCTTACGGCGCCCGCGATCCCGGGCCGCGCCTCGAGCCCAGGAAATAACTCCGCGATCGCCCCGCTGTGATCCGCGTCTCCCGCATTCGTTGAATGAAGTCATGGGCGCAGCTCTGTTCGCACGGCGCCCGGGCGGTGGCAGGCGGCGTTTTCTCCTTCGTCTTGTGGACGCTCTGGCTTGGTCTGGCGCTGCTCCTCGCGCTGCAAGTCTACGTCGTGGTCGCCGAGCAGCTCGCCCTTCCCGCCTTCGCCCTGCGCCAACTCGAATCGCGACTCGCCGAATCAGGGCTCCGCGCCACCTTCGGCCGCACCTCGTTTGATCCCACCGGCCGGATTTTGATGGAAGACGTGCGGGTTTCACTACCGGGATTTGCCGAGCCCATCGCCACCGTCAGCGCGATCTACGTGCACCTCAACCCGCTCTACCTCCTCGTGGGGCGGATCGAACCGAGCGAAGTTCGCCTCGTGCGCGCCACGGCCGCGGTGCCGCCTCTGCTCTCACCTTCGGGCAGCTCCGAGGAAATTATTCGCAACCTCGACGCCACGCTCGAGTTCGCCGGGCGCGAGCTCATCGTGCGACAACTCACCGCCCGCGTCGCCGGCGTGAAACTGACGGCCCGTGGCACGGTGCCACTGCCTCGACGCCAAAAATCCGCCGGTGCGGATCCGCTCGCAGCCCTGATTTCACGCCACTTCGCCACCGCCTGTCGCCAGGCCCTGCTCGCTCAAGCGCAGATCCGCCAGATCGACGCGCCCTCGCTTCATATCGACATTGCACCCTCGGAATCCGGCGCCCTCAGCCTCAACCTCGCGGCGCAAGCGCGAGGCCTCACCCTTACCGCGCCCGTCGCCCTGCAAACCGGAGAGATCAGCGCCCAGACGCGGCTGCTGTTCTTCGGCGATGCACCGCCAACTCATGTAGAAATTGCAGCCCGCGAAGTTTCCGTCCCGGGCTTCGCCACCGGGCGCGGCGTCAACGCCACGATCTACGGGCGCTTTCGGCCGGGCACCACCCAGTTTGAACTCCGCGAGATCGCGGCCACCGCCGACGCACTCTCCGCCGCCGGAGCCGAAGCGCGGAGCGTCTCAGCTCTCGTCGTGCCGCGACCACTTCCGCGAATCGACGCCACGGTCACCGCCCGCATTCTCGGGGCGCCCTTGGCCGTGCGAACCGAGGCCGATTTGAATGAGCGCTCCGCGCAGGTCCGGTTCGAGGGCGCCATCTCCCCGGACGTGCTCGACCTCGTGAGTGCGCGGGTCGGCGTTAACGTGCGCAAATTCTACGAGTTCGATTCTCTCACGGCCGAGCGCGGCGAAGCGGACTTCGGCCCGGGCTGGAAATTCGAACGGCTCCGCGCCGGCGTGCGCATCCCGCGGATGAATTCCTACGGCGTCATCATGGAAGACGGCCGGGCCGAGGTGGAATTGCAGCCGGGCCGGTTCTTCTCCCCGCGCGCCTTTGCGCGGATCGGCGAGAATTTCGCGCGCGGCAGCTACGAGCACGACCTCACGACGCACGACTACCGGTTCCTGCTCGATGGCCGGCTGCGCCCCATCGCGATCAGCGCCTGGTTTCGGGAATGGTGGCCAAACTTCTTCCGCCCGCTGGAGTTCGTCGCCGGCCCGCCGGAAGCGAGCGTCGATGTGAGCGGCTCGTGGCGGGAAGGCCGGCGCTCGCGCGTATTCGTTTTCGCGGATACAGGGAAATCCGTCATCCGGGGAGTGCCGTTCGATCGCGTGCGCACGCGCCTTTTTATCCGGCCCGCGTTTTTCGACGGCCTTGAAATGCTGGCACAGCAGGGTCGGACCGATGCCCACGGGCGGTTCACGCTCATCGCCGATCCCGAGACCAACGATTGGCATACGCTGGAACTTGGACTGAACTCCACCCTCGACCTCAAAGTCGCCTCCCAGCTCCTGGGCCCGGCGGGGGCCAGGAGCCTCGCAGCTTTCCGACTCGAAGCGCCGCCCGAGCTCAAGCTGCGCGGGACCTTCTCCGGCCCCGCGGCGCCGAAGGGAACTCGCGACCGGCTCCGCATCGAGGCGCGCACCGCGGGCGAGTTTCGCTATCACAATTTCCCTCTCCGCGACGCCTCGTTCGTCGCCACCCTCGAAGGCGACGACGTCGTCCTCGACGACTTTGAAGCGATGCTGGCCGATGGCGTTGCCGGCGGCCACGCGCGGATCTGGCAGGTCGATGGGCAGCGCCGTCTCGGCTTCGACTTTACCCTGCAGGATGCGACCCTCGGTCGACTCTCCGCCGAAGTTCAATCGTTCTTCGCTGCGCAGAAAGGCCAGACCGCGGCGCCACCCGGCAAATTTGTGACAGAGAAAGCCAACGTTAAACTGAACTTCGCGGCGTCCGCTGAAGGTCTTTATTCTGACCCGTTCAGCTTCCGCGGCGACGGCAAAGAGACGATGAGCGGCGCCGAAATCGGCGAAGTTCCTCTACTCGGTCAGTTGTCCGAGTTACTCAAGTTCACAGCACTGCGCTTCGCCGAAGCCCGGGCAAATTTCATAATTGAAGGCAGCAAGGTGGCGTTTCCCAAGGTGGAGTTGCGCGGCGCCAACTCCACCATCGATGCGCATGGCGACTACGCGCTCGACAAGCGCACCCTCGATTTCAACGCCAAGATTTTTCCATTTCAGGAAAGCGAGAGTCTCATCAAATCGGTTGTCGGTGCCGTGCTCACGCCGTTCTCCAATGCCTTCGAGGTCAAGTTGACCGGTTCCCTTGAAAAGCCGGAATGGGTGTTCGTGATGGGCCCGACCAATTTCCTGCGATCCCTGGCCGACGGTGGCGACCCAGCCGTGAAACCCGCGCCAGCGTCCGAGCCGAAGGCCGTGATCGAAAAGCCCTAGAAACGACAATACATTGCAGTTCAAAATCACTTTGGGGCCCGGCGTCTACGGCAGGTAAGTAACTCCCGCCGCGAGTAGGAAAACGCATTGCTCCGCCATCGCCCACCGTTCTAGTTAGGGGAAACACCTCAATGCCGTCGTTGCCCACATTACCGCATCGCACGTGGCTGGAGCGAATCTCGCTCGGCCTGGCGATCGGGCTCATGGTGGTGAGCGTCGGGACCTTGGCCGGATGGTGGCTGCATTTGCCGGGCCTGCTGCAACCAGTCGACGGGCAGCCCACGCTGAAGATCAACGGCGCTCTGGCGTTTCTTTTTCTCGGCGGCGCGCTGCTCGCGATCGAGCTGGGCCGGCCCAAATTAGCTTTAGGCGCCGCTGCGGCGGTCGCCCTTGGACTGATCACGCTGGCGCAAGACGTTTTCCAGGCTGATTTTCGCATCGATGAACTGCTGGGTCGCGATCATCTAATGATCGAGACGGAGCATCCCGGCCGCATGGCGAGGATGACAGCCATCTGCTTGTTGCTCGGTGGCGCCATGCTGGCGTGGCGGGCCCTGGAACTGGGCGCCCGCGCCCGGGTGTTCGCCGAGGCCGCCGCCGGCTCCGTCATCGCTTCGGCCGGCCTGTCCACCCTTCTCGGATACGGCGCCAGCCTGCCCACCATCTACCGGTGGGGCACCGACACGGCCACGTCGCCGGTTGCCGCCATCGCCTTCGTGCTGCTCGGCTTCGCCCTGGTCCTGCTCGCCTGGCGCGAGAGCATGAAGGAAGCGGGCAACGCCCCGTCGTGGTCACCCATGCCAGCGGTCATTGGATGTCTCACGCTCACGGTGATTCTCTGGATCGGGCTGCAAGCGCGTGAGCAGATGTTCACCACGCAGACGACGCAGGCGCAGATGCAGGAATACGCCGTGCAAATCAAAGGGGCGCTCGACAAGCAGGCCATCGAGTTCGAACGCCTGCTCGCACGCCCGTGGGGCGATCGCCTCAGCGCGCGGCCCAGCGACGAGCGGTTTGAAACGAGC
>JANPIT010000326.1:0-3000 GCA_031425115.1 Opitutaceae bacterium
GCGAACAGATCGCCGGCGACGAACTCGCACCCAACGATCCGGAGAAAGTCGTCGCCACCGGCTTCCTCCGCATGGGCCCATGGGAACTCACCGGCATGGAAGTCGCCAAGGTCGCACGCCAGCGTTTCCTCGACGATGTCACCAACAGCGTCGGCGAAACGTTTCTCGCGCACTCGCTGCAATGCGCGCGCTGCCACGACCACAAGTTCGACCCGATTCCCACGCGCGACTATTACTCGCTGCAGGCCGTGTTTGCCACGACGCAGCTCAGCGAGCGACCGGCGGAATTTCTGCCGACGGAAAACACCGCCGGCTTCGACGAGAAAAAATATCTCGAGCCGCGCCGCGAGGAATACCTCGCCACGCTCCGCCGACTCGACGCGCAACTCCTCGACTCCGCCCTCGTGTGGTTTCGCGAGCAAAAACTCGATCCCACCAAGTGGCTCGCCGCCGTCGAACAGGTGCGCACGCAGGAGCGCACCGGCAAACGCCGTGATTTCGAGGGTCTTTTCAACGCTGCTCGCGCCGTCCTTACCCGGCAGAAAGTCCCGGAGGATCAGTTCCCGCCCAAACTCGTCGGCTTCAGCCCCGAGGACTACGGCAACGAGCGCGTCGCCCGCAAAGGCATGGAGCGGCTCAAGTGGGAGCTCGATCGCTACGAACCGTTCGCCCTCGCAGTCTATGGCGGTCGCACTCCCGAGCTCAGATCCGTGAATAACCCGATGCGCATGCCGGCCGCTCGAATGACCGAAGGCGAACTCGAGCAGACGAGCATCCTGCCCTACGGCGACCCCTTCGCCTCCGGAGAAAAAGTGCAACCTGGCGTGCTGAGCGTCCTCGGCGCGATTCAGAAAACTCCCGTGCCCGACACCATCGAGGGTCGCCGCGCCGCCTTCGCGGAATGGGTCGCCAGCGCCGATAATCCACTCACCACGCGCGCGATCGTGAATCGCGTCTGGCTCTGGCATTTCGGCCAACCGCTCGCGGGCAACCCCAACAATTTCGGCAGCACCGGACAAAAACCCACGCATCCCGAACTCCTCGACTGGCTCGCCGCCACGTTCGTGGAGCAAGGCTGGTCGTTCAAGAATCTGCATCGCGTCATCATGACGAGCGCCGCCTATCGCCGCGGCGCAACGCACCCCGACCGCGCGGCCCTCGCCGCAAAAGATCCGTCCGGCACCAGCTACGCGGTCTTCACGCCGCGCCGTCTCACCGCCGAGGAGCTGCGCGACGCCATGCTCGTCGCCACGGGCGAGCTCAACCGCACGCTCGGCGGCATCCCCAACCGCCCCGAGCTGAACCTCGAGGCCGCGCTGCAACCGCGCCAGGTCATGGGCACCTTCGCCTCCGCGTGGATTCCGAATCCGCTCCCCGCGCAACGCCACCGTCGCAGTCTCTACGCGTTGCGCATCCGCGGCCTGCCCGACCCGTCCATGGATGTGTTCAACCAGCCCACGCCCGATTTTTCCTGTGAACGCCGCGACGCCTCCACGGTCACACCGCAGGCCTTCAGCCTCTTCAACAGCGCCGCGAGTCACGGGCGCGCCCTCGCTCTCGCCGCGCGCGCGGTGAAGGAAACAAAGACCGACGACGAAGCCATCGCGCGCTGCTTCGCCCTCGCGTTTTCCCGCGCGCCGACCGCCGCCGAGCTGGCCGCGTGCCTTGCGCACTGGCGGGCCATCACCGCGATGATCGCGCAGGAGACGCCCGTCGCCACGCCGCCGCCGCGCGAAGTCCGCCGTGAAGCCGTCGAGGAAAATACCGGTGAGAAGTTCTCCTTCAGGGAAACGCTCCACGCCTACGCCGACTTCGTGCCCGACCTGCAGCCCGCGGCCGTCCCGCTGCGCACGCGCGCGCTGGCCGACGTCTGCCTCGTCCTCTTCAACGCCAGCGAGTTTTCCTATGTGGACTAAGAGGGCGTCGAAAAAGCCTTGGGGTAGGGAGAGGCGTCCTCGCCGAGCCGTCGCGGAAAAGCCGTGCGCAGGTCGCATCGCCTTCGCACGCGTTCCGCGCGACGGCTCACCGGGACGGTTCGCCCTACCTTTTTCGACGCCCTCTAACGGGGAACTTTTAACCGCGGATTGCGCGGTTATCGGGGATCATGGCCCGGAGATTTTGTCTCATCCCCGTCATCGGCGTAATCCGCGGTCAAAATTTCTCTGGGTGCTTTTATCATTTATCGCACCGGTCGCCGTTCTCGCCGCCGCTCCATCGCCCAACGTCATTCTCATCAACTGCGATGACCTCGGCTACGGCGACCTCGGCTGCTACGGCGCGAAGGACATTCGCACGCCGCACCTTGATCGCATGGCGCGCGAGGGCACGCGCTTCACGGATTTTTCCGTCACCTCGGCGCTCTGCACGCCTTCACGCGCGGCGTTGATGAGCGGCAAATACCCGGGCCGCGTCGGTCTCGCCACAGGCGTGCTGCGGCCCGACTCCACCAAAGGCTTGCCCCCAGAGGAAATCACGCTCGCCGAAGTCGTGAAGCCGCACGGCTACACCACGGGCTGCATCGGCAAATGGCACCTCGGCTTCGTCAACGGCATGCGGCCGATGAATCAGGGCTTCGATAGCTACTACGGCGTCCTGCACAACCTTGACCGCTTCGAAACGGTCGTATTCGAAAAAGAAGGCGGCATGCCCATCCTGCGTGGAGATGTCGTCGAGCAACGACCCGCCGTGCCCGCCGAGATGACCGCGCTCTACACCGCAGAGGCACTGAAGTTCATCGAGGCGAACCGCGCGCGGCCTTTCTTCCTCTATCTCGGGCACGCGATGCCGCATCTACCGTTCGACGCGTCGCCGCGTTTCAAAGGCAAGTCCGCCCGCGGTCTCTACGGCGATGTCGTGGAGGAACTCGACGACATCGCCGTAGAGACCGCGGGCGGACTTGCCTTTGAAACGCGGCGACGCGTCGAACGGCAGGTGCGGCATTGCGTGGCCGAGATAGAGGAAGAAGGGTCGCGCGCGATTCGCCTCGATGAACTTCAGCGC
>JANPIT010000327.1:0-4658 GCA_031425115.1 Opitutaceae bacterium
CCGACGGTCGGACCGAACGGCTTGATCTCGCGGCGATCAAAGCCACCTCGCTCTCGCTGAAGGACGCGCCCAAGGGGGACCTCAAATTCTGGGAGGAGACGCCGCTGCGCAGCCTGACGGTCACCGACATGAAGTGGCACGACGGCAAGCTCTACGTGGCCGGCCTCGCGAACACGGACTTCTCGTCCACGCTCCGCGTCGCCGCGTATCCCTTCACGGGCGCCCAGAGCGTGACCACCGTCGCCATCTACCACGCCACGCACGATCAGACCGAGACGCGCGCGCCGATCCGCGCGATGACGTTTGTCACGCTGGGCGGCGAGCCCCACCTCGTCGCGGCCTACACCTGCACGCCGCTTGTCACCTTCCCCGTCGCGGCGATCACGGACGGTGCCAAGCTCACCGGCAAGACGATCGCCGAGCTGGGCTTTGGCAACACGCCGAACGGGCTGCTCGCCTACACCGCCGAGGTGAACGGCCAGCCGATGGAATTCGTGCTCGTCGCCAACGCGATGCGCTCGTCCGATGCGGTCCCGCTCACGGAACTCGAGGCCGCCAACGCCCGCGCCGGCCTGAAGGAGATGGTCCCCTTCGGCGAGATTCGCGGCGTGCGATCGACGCCGCTGCCGCTCGCGGGCGTCTTCCGCATCGACAATCAGGATGCCGGGCGCTTCGTCGCCCTCCGCCGCAACCCGGAGACGGGCGCGAGCGAGGTGGTCTCGATCGGCAAGGGCCTGTATCTGCGGCGCTCGGACTTCGTCGCGGAATACAATTTCCCCGGCTACTCCTACAAGGCGAACGGCCCGGTGCAGACGGGTTTTCTCCTGCCGCTGCACGAGCGGCTGAACCGGGAAGAGGGCTTCCCGCCGCCCGTCAGCAACTGACCCGCCATGCGCACACTCGCGTTCGCGTTCGCAATCTTCGTGAACTGCCTCGCCGCCTTCGGCGAGGCTCCCCGCGTGTTTCCGTCCGGCGGCGAGATTCCCGAGAACTTGCTCCGCCTTTCCATCGCATTTCCCGCCGCACCCGCGCCCGGCATCCTGGAGCGCATCGCCCTGCGCGCGGCGGACGGCCCGGAGATCGACCGGCCGTTTCTGCAACAGGAACTGTGGTCGCCGGACGGCAAGATGCTCACGCTCCTCCTGCATCCCGGCCGGGTGAAAAGCGGACTCCGCGCCCATGACGAGGCCGGCCGCCCGCTGCGCTCCGGCGATCACGTCACGCTCCTACTCGACGCCCGCGCGCTGAAGACGTGGCGCATCGGCCCCGCCCGCACGGCCGCGCCCGATCCGCACCGCTGGACCGTCCAGCCTCCGCGAGCGGGCACCCGCGACGCCGTCGTCGTGGCCCTCGATGCGCCGATCGACGCGCAGGCGGTCGGCTACCTGGTGATCGTCTCGCCGCGCGGCGAGAAAATGAAAGGCCACGCCGCGCTGGCCGCGGGCGAGCAACACTGGCGGCTCACGCCGGAAGCAGCGTGGACGGAAGGCGAGCACCGCATCTTGATCCACCCGCGGCTCGAAGATCCGCAGGGCAACGCGCTCCGGAATCGCTTCGAACAAAAACCCGGGACATCGCCGGTTGATAATGCGAAGCCCGCCGAGCTGCGGTTCCAAATCGGAGGGACCTGAGCCGGTCGGTCGGCATCGACCGGCCCGCAGCGGTGCTGCCCGTTCGAACGTCAGCCGACCGGCTTCACCGGCTGAGATACTTCGCCACCGCCTCGGCCGCGCTCCGCGCGTGCAGCTTCTCGTAGATGTGGCGCACGTGCGTGCGCACCGTCTCGCGTCCGATGCCAAGCTGATCCGCCACTTCTTTCAGGATGCAGCCCGCCACGAGCAAATCGAGGATCTGGATCTCCCGCGCGCTGAGCTTCTCCGTTTCGGCTGTCGGTGCGCGCTGGTGGAAAAAGTGCACGACCTTGCGCGCAATCTGGCAGGACATCGGTGCGCCTCCCGCCATGATTTCGCTGAGCGCCTCGAGCAGCATCGCGCTCGCATCGCGCTTCACGAGGTAGCCGCCCGCGCCCGCCTTCAGTGCCCGGAAAATCGTATCGCCGTCTTCGTAAGAGGTAAGCACGAGCACCTGCAAGTGGGGCAGCGCAGCCTTGAGTCGGGCAATGCAATCGATCCCCTGCATGCCGGGGAGATGGATGTCCATCACCGCGATTTTTGCCCCGCTCGCCGGGATATCCACCAGCGCCTGCTCGCCGGAGGCGCACTCCGCCACGAGGCGGAAATTCGCACTCTTCCGGATGAGCGCCGCGAGGCTCTCCCGGACGCCCGCATCGTCCTCGACGATCGCCACGCCGGTGCTCATGCGCCCGCCTCCTTCAACGGCAGGCGGAGTTCCACCGTCGTCCCTCCACCCGGCGCCGACGCGATTTCGCAGGTGCCCCCGATCTCGCGCATTCTGTCGTGCATGTTACCGATGCCGTTGCGTCCCGCCTTGCCTGGTTCGCCAAAACCGCATCCGTCATCGCGCAGCGTCACGGCCAGCGTTCCTCCGGTGAGAGCAAGGCGGATTCTCACTTCAGTTGCCCGCGCGTGCCGGAGCACGTTCGTCAAAGCCTCCTTCACCGCCATCATCAGGCGAAACCGGTGTCCGCTTGAAATCCCGATGACCGGAAGCAGGGTGGGAATCTCAAGGCGGCAGCGCACACCCCCCGACGCCAGCGCTTCGACCGCGTAGTGACTGAGATGGTCGGCCAACGCTGCGACCGTGTCGTGCTGCGGGCTGGTCGCCCATACAATCTCATCCAGGGTCGACGCGAGAGCGTGCGCGGCCCGTTGCACTTGGGCGAGCGGCTCGTTCGCGGCATGCGGCGGGGCGCTCGCCTCCATCGCCCTCGCCGAAAGGAGTGAGATCTGCGTCAGCCGGGCGCCCATCTCGTCGTGCAGGTCGCGGGCGATCCGGGTTCGCTCCATTTCTACCGCGCGTTCACGTTCGAGGCTGCTCATCTGCGTCTGCACTTTCCGCCAGGTCGCGTAGCGCACCGCGCCGGCCAGCGCAAGGAAGAGGGCGCCGACTACCAAGCCGCGGAACCACCACGTCTGCGTCAGCGGCGGCACGATCACGATGGGCAGGCGCACGCCCGAGCCCTTCTCCCGGCCGAACTCGTCCACCGCCTGCACCAGGAAGGTGTAATGTTCCGCGCGCAAATTCGAATAGGTCTCGGTGAACTCGCCGCCGCGCCCGATGCTGTAGAACTCCTCGCAGTCGACGCGCAACGCGGTGCCTGGATCGACCCGCACCACATTTCGTCCGCGCGCCAGCCATCCTCCGGTATTCGTCGGATCGGTGTCCACCAGCGACAGCATCGGCGAGGCCGGCGATCCGGCGCTGAGGAGTTGAGGCGTTCCGAGGCCGGTGCCGTCGCGTATCCAGTCATCGGGCACGCCGCGCGGTGAGTCCAGTTGCGCGCCGCTCAAAGCCGCGAGGTCGAGCAGCGTGCTGCCTGTCTCGGTCGAATTTTCCTGCGACACCACCGATATTTTCAGCCGTCGCACCACCCACACGCCGGTTGTCCGGGGCGTGCCTCCCGAAACGAGCAAAAGCTGCACGCTCCTCGTGCGTTCCGGTGCCACCGCGAAATCTGCCGTCGCATGAAATTCAGAGCGCGCGACCTCTCCGCGCCAGCCGACGCTCTCGCCGTAGCGTTGGAACGATGCACTGCTAATCGCCCGGCCGCTCTCGTCGAGGAAACGCAACACGAGCCACATCGCCCCGGGCATATCTTTCCAGCGCTCGTCCCAGCCCTCGAGTCGATAGCGAATTCGGATGGGCTGTTTCGCCGCGGTCGTCACCGCACCAAAGGTCAGATTCAGCGGCAGATCACGCAGCGGCACTTGGATCGGCGCAAGGGCGAGCTCGGTCGGAACTGTCTTCAAAGAGCCGGGCTGATCGCCCGCTCGCGTCACCACCGGATAGTTGACCCCTCCGGCCATGATTTTGATGACAGTGACATCGGCCGGCGTTTCGGCCGAATCGGCCGCACGGATGGCCGCGACGGCCCACGGCAGGGAGGCCGCGGCAGCAATGCACCGCAATGCCCATGCGGTCCAACCGCGGGCGTCCCTGCCGCGGGGGTGGGCGATGGGGAAGTGTGCACGGCGCTTCATGCACCGATGTGCAATCGATCGAAAGCGAAGGTCGAGCGTGAACCGCGGTTCTTGCGCTTGCCGTTCGAAATCGACTCCTCACTGCGGTCTCGGCTAGGTCGCCCGTTTATGTGGCGAACGAGTCCGACAGCGCATCAGGCGGTTCATACCGATGGCTCGTGGGATATGGACTTTCCCCGGGGTAGCGTCGCGACCTCCAGGCGCGACTGGTTAGACAGGCACGCAACGTGCGGCGCGCCCGGAGGTCGCGGCCCTACCTTCCTAGCCGCCCCGCAGGCAAAAAATCTGCAGCCGTTGGTATCATGCGGCGTTGGTCCGGAGTGAGCCCCCTCATTTCTTGTCTTGTTTCGGCTTCGGCCAACGCTCTACGGCCGCTTTCGCGGCAGCCGCGACGGCCGGATCGCTGCTCTCGGCCAGGCGCTTGGCGCAGGCGAGGCTGTCGGCGTCGCCGAAGCGGGGGAGCAGGCGCAACTGGCGCAGTTGCACGGCGGGACCGACTTTTTCGAGGGCGGTAAGAACCACGCGGACGCCGTCGGC
>JANPIT010000328.1:0-14622 GCA_031425115.1 Opitutaceae bacterium
TCCACCACCAGCACGCTGTGCCCAGCCCGCGCGGCGCTCACGGCCGCCGCGATGCCACCTGGCGTCGCACCATAGACCAGCACATCGGATTCGGCCGCGCCTGCGAAACTGCGGAAGGTGCGGATGAGCAAGACGCCGAGAAGGGCGAGTCGGAGTTTCATGGCGGTGATTCGGGAAGGTGCACGGTCGGCTCACGATCGAGAAAACGCCCCGCCCACACCACGGTCGTCGCCGCGAGCACATGCCACACCGCATGCGCCTGGATGACCGCTTCTGGCCGGAAAAAACGCCCACCCGGCTGGTCGGCCGTCTGACAAGCGAGTGCGGCACCCAGCAGCGTGACGATGCCCAGCAGTTGTAGCGCAGCCGGGACGCTCTCGCGCCGTCGCGCCACCACGGCGAGCGAACCGATGAGCGTCGCAGCCGTCACCGCCAGCGCCAGCCGCAGCGAAAACGGTTTCATGCCGCCGATCGCCACATTGCGCGCCGCCGCCCAGCCCGCTGCGAGCAAGAGCGCCGCGAAAAAATACCGCACAGCGTTTCTTTCCAAGTGAGCCCGCCCGCGCGGCATCACCGCTGCGAGGCACAACAACACCGTCATCAGAAAAACCCAATACATCGCGGCCACGTCGAAATGTCGCAGCACGCGCGAAGCGGACGCGTGATAGAGGAAACTGCCCCCGCCCACCGCGATGAGCGCTAGGCCCAGGCCGCGGGCGAGCCCACCGATCGCCACCGCCGCCAGCCACGCTCCGCCGATCACAAAAGCCATGCTCGACCACGTGTTCTGCGGCTCGCGCACCAGACGAGCGAGCGCGTGCGGCGCGTGGGACGGCGGGGCGCTGCCCCCCACGACCAAAGCCGCCTCTCCCTGCTGCGGCAACGGCTCGACCGGCGGCCAACCCGCGGGCTCCCCCACAAACGCGAGCACGCCGCAGAGCGCGAGAACGACCCCTACCGTGATGAGCAACGCGCGCCGCATAGAATGTGGCAGTGTGTCCCAGCTGAGCCGCTGGTCGCAAGCCGCCGCACGTCCGCCGCTCTGATTTCGCTCTGGTCCCGCCGACGCTGGACCGCAAGGGTCCTACCGATTGAAACCCGACGCGCACGCATTGAACGACGGCAACTTCGCAGCAGGCGCGTTTCATCCTTCTCTGCCCAGCACGGGGGTCTCGGGTGCGCTGCGCATCACGCACGAGGCGGTCGAGTTCCGTTCGGAACACGGCGCCTTCATGCTACCATTGGAGGGCTTGCAGCTCCGCTTCGGCGGCGACAACGAGCGCATCGTTTTCCTATCTCACGCCGCGCAGCCGAAGGCCACGATTCACACCGAGGACCATCGCCTTCTCGATCATCCGGCATTCACGGGCAATCCTGCCTTCGCCGCGCAACGCCGCCGTGCTCGCACGAAAAAGCGCGCGGTCGCGGCGGTGCTGGTTTCCTGTGCCGCCGCGTTCCTGATCGCGCTGGTCGTTCTCTTCCTCTCCAAGGACCGGCTGGTATCCGCCGTCGCCAGCAGTGTGCCCGTGGATTGGGAGATCAAGGCGGGCGATGCCCTCTTCACCCAGGTGATTGCGGGCAAGCGCGTCGTCAACGACCCCGCGCTGCTCACGCAGCTGAAGCTCCTGACCGATCCCCTCGTCAACGGCATCGACGATAAGCGGTATCCACTTCGCTTTCACATCGTCGATGATGCCACCCTCAACGCGTTCGCCATGCCCGGCGGAAATGCCGTGATCCACACCGGGCTGCTCCTCGCCGCCGATTCCGCCGAGGAAGTCGCCGGCGTGCTCGCCCATGAAATCGCGCACATCACCCGGCGGCACAGCATCCGCCGCATCATCTCCTCGTCCGGCCTCTACCTCGTGGTATCCTACGTCTTCGGCGACATCAGCGGCATCCTCGGGGTGCTAGCCGACAACAGTGCGTTTCTGCTCGAGCGCAAATTCACCCGGGATTTCGAGCGCGATGCCGACGACGCCGCGTGGGGTTACCTCGTCCACAGCCGGATCGACCCGCGCGGCATGATTTCCTTTTTCAAAAAGATGCAGGCCGAGGAACAGAAGCTGTCGAAATCCTCACCCACCTCCGGCGTCGACGGTGCACTCTCTGTCCTCAGCACCCATCCCGCCACCGCCGAGCGTATCGCCGCGCTGGAGACGAAGTGGAGAGGCATCACCTCGCCCCCGGACTACTCGCCCCTCCCGCTGGACTACGCCGCCTTCAAGCAAAGCCTCCGTGCGCTGCAACCGGCGTTGGCAACGCCCACAAAGTAACCCTCGCGGGGCGGCTCCGCGACTAAACATCGCGCAAAAAGTGCAGGTCGTCGTCGAGCACCTCAAAGCCCACGTCATGGGCCTGCTTCGGCGGCCAAAGCTCTGCGCGCGGTAGGTGGATGAGGAGCTCGGCGGCGTGGAATGGGTGCAGACTCTGGGAATCTCGCCATCGAGACGGAGCGCGTTGAGTCTCGCTCCATTGCGTCGCGCTAAACACTGGCGGGGATTGTGAAATAAAAAACTGAACCCTCTCCCAATGTCGATTCGACCCAAATGCGACCGCCATAGCGTTCGACAATCTTTTTGCAAAGTGCCAGGCCGATGCCGGTGCCCGGATATTCAACGCGAGTATGCAGCCGCTGGAATAGCACAAATATTCGCTCGAAATATTTCGACTCGATTCCGATGCCGTTGTCGCGAATGGAGAATTCCCACATTTGGTCCTGGCGTTTTGCCTCCACCCGAATTTCGGGCAGACGCGGGCCGCGATATTTGAGAGCGTTGCCCACCATATTTTGAAAAAGTTGGGATAGTTGCGCCGGATCAACCGATACAGGCGGCAACGGTCCGGCCGAAACGGTCGCGTGGGATTCCTTGATCGCCGTCTGAAGATTGGCGAGGGCTTGTTGGAGTATTGCCGCACTATCTATAGGAGCAGAATCCTTTCGTTGGGTGCCCACTTTCGAGTAGGTCAACAGGTCCAGAACGAGGGTCTGCATCCGGCGCGCGCCATCAACGAGATGACCGATCAGTTCGTTCGCGGGCTCGTCCAGTTTGTCGGCATAGCGCCGTTGAAGAATTTGGGCGCAACCCGCTACGGCCCGCAGCGGCTCCTGCAGATCGTGCGAGGCCACGTAGGCGAACTGCGCGAGGTCACGGTTGCTGTTTTGCAGCAATTGCTTTTGCCGGATCAAATCCAGCTCCAGTTGCTTGCGCGCGGTGATGACCTGCGTGAAAAAAATAAGCCCGCCAACGCTACCGTCGCCCTGACGCCAGGGCCGCGCCTCCCATTGCAGCCATTCCGTGCTGCCGTCCGCGCGCGGGAACGGGTCTTCTTCGCAAAATTCCACCGCACCGGCGAGCACACGTTGGTGGACCTGCTTCCACCGTTCAGGGATGTCAGGAAACACCTCGTAGTGGCTGCGGCCAATGATGTCCTGCCCGCCCAGCTTGTAGTCGGTCAGCCAGCGGTCGCTGGCCTGAATATAGCGCACGTCGCGATCCAGCATCGCGATGGCAGCGGGAGCGTGAGCCACGAACTCGCGTAACAAAGCTTCGTTGGCGCGGAGCGCCAGCACTGCCTCGCGCTGCGCGGTGGTGTCGGTGTTGATCCCCACCACGTGGAGCGCCTTGCCGGTCGCGTCGCGTCGGACGAGCGCGCAAGCCTGGATGTGCCGCACGGAACCGTCCGGCCGGATGATGCGAAAGACAGGGTCGAAATCCGCTCCGCCGGCCACCGCCTCGTTCAACGCAGTTTCCGCCGCCAGCCGATCTTCGGGATGGACGGCGCTACACCACGCATCATAGGCACCGGAGAAACGCTCGGGCGCGATGCCGTAGAGGCGATACATCGTCTCGTCCCACACGAGCCGGTTGTCCGCGATACTCCATTCCCAGATGCCGAGCTCGCCTGCGCGTGCCGCGAGCCGGATGCGTTCCAACGCGCGCTCCAGTTCCGCCTGCGCGCGGCGCAGTTCGGTGACATCCTGCAGCGTGCCGCTGAGGAGGGCCACGTCGCCGTCGGGTCCACGGGTGGCCTGAGCCCGCGCGATCGCCCACCGCAGGTCGCCGTCGGGCCGGATGATTTCTATCAGCACCTCATAGCCCTCCCCGGTGGCAACGGCGTGAGCGACGACCTCGGAAATCCTCGCCCAGGATTCCGGGCTGAACATACCGGCTTGCCGTGAGTAATGGGGCGGTGGCGATGCCGGGTCCAACCCCGTGATGCGATATAGTTCCTCCGACCACTCCACTCGACCTGTCGCCACTTCGAGCTCCCAACTGCCCACGTGCGAGATGCGCTGCGCCGCGTGGAGCTGACTGGCGGTTTTTCGGAGCGCAGTATTGGCCACGCTGACCTCGCGCGTGCGGGCCTCCACGCGTTTCTCCAATTCCTGGTTGAGCTGAGCCAGCGCCTCTTGCGCCTCCTTGCGCGCAGTGATATCGGCGCTGATGGCAACGTAGTGGCGGGGCTCCCCGTGCGCACTGAGGAATGGGACAATCGTCGTGTCCACCCAGTAGAAAGAACCATCCTTCGCTCGGTTCTTGATCTCGCCCTGCCACACGCGCCCCTTCGTAATCGCAGCCCACGGATCCTGGATAATCGCCGTGGAGTGATGGGGGGAATTGATGAAGCGGTGGTCCTGCCCGATCAACTCCGGGCGTGTATACTGCGAGAGCGCGCAGAACTTGTCGTTCACCGAGGTGATTTTTCCCTGCCGGTCAGTGACCGCCACGATGGCGTGCTCGTCGAGCGCGGCCTTGAGGTCGTGCACCTCGCGAGTCGAAGCGGCGAGCTTCTCCTCCGCCTGCTTGCGGTCGTCGATATCGGTGTTTGAGCCGAACCATTTCACGATGCGCCCGTTGGGATCACGTAGCGGCTTGGCCTGAGTCTTGAACCACCGATAGACGCCGTCATGCCGACGGATGCGGAAATCGATGTCGAACGCATGCCCGATACCAGCGGTTTCCTTCCAACGTGCGATAGTTCGCTCCCGGTCGTCGGGGTGGATCTGTTCCAGCCAGCCATACCCCAATTGGGTTGCTTCCGGAAGGCCGGTGTAGGCCACCCACTGCGGGCTAAGATAGTTGCAAGGTCCATCGGCCTGACAGGTCCACACCAGTTGGGGCAGCGACTCGATCAATTCACGGAGGCTTCGCTCGCTCTCGCGCTGCGCGGCATCACTGCGATTCAGCCAGAGCGCGGTCAGCCAGATGAGCATGGAAAAACCCAGGACGTTGCTGACCGCAAAGAGTGCGAGCCCGAATTCAAATCCGTATAATCCGGCTTGTTCGCCGCGCAGTCGGAGCCATCCCATTATCAGAGGAATGACGATGGCGAACGGGAGGAGCCGGCGTGCAAGCTTACCACCAGTGCCTTCACTGGTGAGAATCTGGAGCGGCCCAGGACCGGGGCGAGCGCAGAGAATACCCGTCGCCAGCAGCACAAAGCAAAGTGCCGTATGCACCGCCATGGAGGAGGAGGAGGACGGGAATGTATGGAGCGAATCCGCGCCATACAAGTAGCCGGCGAAAGCGAGTAACCCGATTAACGCCGGGACCAACGCGAGAGCGAAAGCGGGTCGCCACCCCTTCCCGGTTTGCCACTCGAGAGTGAGCAACGCTAGTCCTACGAACAGAAAGTTGGTTGCTGTCGCCCAAGCCATGCGGCCGGGCATTGAACTGCCGGCGCCATCCGGCGCCTCTCGGACGAGAAACTGGTCAATTCCAAAATCTGCCTGCAACGCATGCTGGCCCAGCGTAAGCGCTGCGATCAGTATCACTATTCCAGCTGATAGCCGACCTGCCAGACGCCGCTCGTCTGACATCGACTCCCTCCGCAGTAAACCAAGGGCCAATCCACTCAGGAAAAAGCACACCGCGGTATTGAATTTCATCGTCACCCAATGAGGTGAGACGCTCGTTAGGATTTGGATATCAGCGACCCAGCCGATGATAACCAGGCACCCGACGCCCAGGACGAGCGCACCGGCGGACGCCGTCACCTTTTGAGGCCAACTGGGCCGATCCGGTGCAAAAGCAGGCTTCATATTCCGGTTGGCGTTCGTGTCACTTACTTGGAGTAATGCGCTATTGGCCGGTGTGAGCCCATGATCGTCGGACTCCGCAGTATGCGGTCTGTCGCTTTATGACGATGGCGTTGTAGGGCGTTGGCAAAATCGGCTTTTCCTGCGGGGCGTCCATGGAATCGATCAAGCGATCACGTGGACGTGAGAGTCATCCAGGGTTCAGCGACGCCCTGACCGTTCCAAGTAAGCCGGCCATCTCGTAAGGCTTTTGCAGGAAATTTATTCCCTCTTGCAGCACGAAGCCCACGCTCACGAAATCCTTGGAGTAGCCGCTCGTATAAATTACCTTTAGCTCAGGCTTTGATGACTGGAGTTGCTCGGCGAGTTGCCGGCCGGTCATCCCATCCGGCATGATCATGTCCGTCAGCAGCAGATTTATGCTCGCCTGGTGCTCCGCCCAAATGGCGATGGCTTCGACGCCCGAGCCCGCCTCGATCACTCTATAGCCCTGCATCTCCAACATCATTTTGACCATCGTCCGCACCGCCACTTCATCCTCGACGAGGAAAATTGTTTCCGTTCCGCGCTCTAATTTCGATTTCGCGGCGACAGGAGCCGCGACGGCTTTGGTCAAGCTGGCAGGGAAAAATAGGTCAAACGTGCTGCCGATGCCAATGCGGCTCTCAACCTCAATCCAGCCCCGATGCTGCTGCACGATGGCGAAAGCTGTCGCCAATCCGAGGCCCGTGCCCTTGCCCACATCCTTGGTGGTGAAGAAGGGCTCGAAGATGCGCGCAAGCACGTCCGCGGACATGCCACAGCCCGTATCGCTGACGGAAAGACAGACAAAATGGCCGGCATAGGCTTCGGGGTGGCGTTCCACCTTCCCTGGGACGACTTCCACCACCGAGGTCTTCAAGGTGAGCTTGCCCCCGCTTGGCATGGCGTCTCGCGCATTGATCGCGAGATTCATGATGATCTGCTCTACCAGGCCGACATCGGCTTCCACGGCGGGCAAATCCAAGCCGAGTTGCATCTCCAGCCGGACATGCTCGCCAAGGATCCGCCGGAGCATCTTAACCACGTCGCCCACGGACTCGTTCAAATCCAGCAATTTGGCTTGCATCGGCTGCTGCCGACTAAACGTCAGCAATTGCCGGGTGAGATTGGCGGCGCGCTCCGCGGCCGCTCGTATCGCCTGAACTGACTCGGCCATGACTTCGCCTCCGGATTCCCCATCCATTAACAGCAAATTGGCGCGTCCCTGAATCACGGTCAGGAGATTATTGAAATCGTGCGCGATTCCGGCGGAGAGCTGCCCGATCGCTTCCATTTTCTGCGCCTGGCGCAACTTGTCCTCGATACCTTTCTTTTCGATGGCATAGCGCAACGCGCGAACGAGCGCGCGCTCCGCCAGCTGACCTTTCACCAGATACTCCTGGGCACCCTCCCGCAATGCGCTGAGGCCCACGGCTTCATCGTCCACGCCCGTCAGCACAATAATGGGGAGTCCGGCCGCGGAGGCGCGCACTTGTCGGTAAGTGTCTAATCCCTGGCTGTCGGGCAGACCTAGGTCAGTGAGCACGACATCGTATGATTTGGAACGCAGTCGGTCGCGGATTTCGGACAGCCTCGTAACATGAGTGATGTTGAACTTAACGAGCGGAGTCTCGGTCAGCGCATCGCGAATCAACAACACGTCTGCTGGATTGTCCTCGGCCAGCAGCACCTCTACCGCTTGGCCAATTTCAATCCGACGGGGCTGGGCGCGGACCGAATCGACTTGGGCGACACGTTGAACCTCCGCGACAGGCGGCAGCGTTACGACCTCGAACCAATAATTCTCAATGGAGCTGATTACAGTGGCGAACCGCGCAAAATCCACCGGTTTGGTAATGTAACTGTTCGCATGATGGCCATAGGCGCGAACGACGTCCTCGTCTGCCTTGGAGGTGGTTAGCACCACAACCGGAATAAATTTCAACAACGGGTCGGTCTTGATTTCCTTGAGCACCTCCCGCCCATCCTTCTTCGGCAGGTTCAGATCGAGCAGTAGGAGATCGGGACGCTGCGCCGCGGCGTATGTTCCCTCCCTACGAAGGTAGGCCATAGCCTCGACGCCATTCTGCACGACGTTAAGACTGTTGATGATTTTGGCCTGCTGGAGCGCCTCAACGGCTATCAAGCGGTCGGTCGGGCTATCCTCCACCATGAGAATTTCAATGGGGCGCGTCATTCAAATACGATAATTTTTCAAGTGAGTGAAAGCAACGCATAGTGCGCTCATCGCGCCGAGGCGTTAGTCATGCCGAGAAGGGGCGGGCGAAAAGTCAGTTCCCGTCCGTCCTCCGGTCATCGCGGTCCATCTTCGCGTCGGCTCCTTCGGTGAGACCGCGAACATCACATGCTTGTCGAGCCCTTCGCTCATTTTATCAGTCGCGAGTCGTGGACTATCCTGGTGGCTTAAGCGGCAACTGCGTGAATGGGTCTTTCGCCATCGCGCGTCTTCCTCATTCGCCAGAGCCTCCTCCCGGTTAGAGAGACAAAATTCTCGTCCCTGGTTCGCACGTCCTGAAGCGGCTTGAGGCCAAACCGCTCCACCTCCGACTGCACACTCGGCCTTCAATACCGGCTCATCACGCCGTAGAAAATAAACCACAACAGGCCGCAGAAAACCGCGATGCCGGTTGCTGCGAGTTTCATGGCATTCGCCGGCTCCGCCTCACCGAGCACGCGGAAAACGCCAAACCCGATCGCCGCACTGCCAAGGCCGGCGATCAGTAGATAGTCCCGCGTGCGGCGGCTAACCAACGGGATCTCGCGTGGCGGTGGCGGCTTGGCGCCGTGCTTGCGTAATTCGTGGAGCAGTTCCGCGTTTGAGGGGAAGCGCTCCCTCTCCGATCGCAAAGGCGGCCGGGGGTGAAATTTCTCGGGGCGCTGTGGGTTCTCAGCCATGACTGAAGGTGACGTCGTCGGCAGGATGTCCGCCGTGCGCTCCCCGGCGAGCCCGTTTCGGCCACGGGTGAATATTTCGCTCGGACGATGAGTGTTCTCCGCTCCTCCGTCCGCGTTCGCCGGGTTGCCATCATGGTCCGCCCTCGCTGAATAGCACCATGGCCGAACCCCTCGACCTGGAAAAAACCGTGCCGCTGCCCAAACTCGGGCCGGCGATGTTCGCGCGGTTTCGGCTGATCGGCGAATTGGGCCGCGGCGGCATGGGCGTCGTCTGGCGCGCGGAGGACACGAAACTGGAACGCGAGGTCGCGCTGAAATTCCTACCCGATCTCGTCGTGCGAGACCGCGAAGCGATGTCGGACCTCGCGGGTGAGACACGGCGCTGCCTCGAACTTACCCATCCGCACATCGTCCGCGTCTACGACCTGATCGAGGAGGGGTCTCGCGCTGCTATCAGCATGGAACTGGTCGACGGACCTTCTCTCGCCGAGCGCAAGCTCGCGCAGCCTCACCGTTGCTTTTCGCCCTCCGAACTCGCGCCGTGGATCACGCAGCTTTGCGCCGCCCTCGATTACGCGCACACGAAGGCCCACATCGTCCACCGCGATCTCAAACCCCTCAACCTGCTCGTCAACGCGCAGGGCGATCTCAAGGTGGTCGATTTCGGCATCGCCCGCAGCCTCGTAAAGTCGGGCACGCGTCTCTCGTCCGAACTCCGCTCTGCCTCGGGTTCACTCGCCTACGTGGGTCCGCAGCAGCTGCTCGGGGAGCCTGCCGCCGTGGGCGACGACATCTACTCGCTCGGCGTCACGCTCTTCGAACTGCTCACCAGCAAGACTCCATTTCACGAGGGCGATCTGGTCACGCAGCTGCGCGAGGTCGTGCCCCCCAGCATGACCGCCCGCCGCGTCGCCCTCGGGGTGAATCGGGTCGACCCAATTCCTCCGGCTTGGGAGCAGACCATCGCGGCCTGCCTCGCCAAGCGCGTTGAAGACCGTCCCCGCACCGCCGGAGAAGTCGCGCACCGCTTGGGCCTCACGACCGCGAGCGCACCGCCAGCGCTCGCCTCCTCCGCGAATGGCACCACGCGCCGTCGAAGTGCCACCCGCGCTCAGGTGTGGATTACAGGTGGCACGACCATCTTGCTCGCCGTGGCGGCGGCGGTGTTCTGGCCGCAGCAACCACTCCCTCAGGCCTCCAGTCAGCCAAGCTCGACTGCGGCCGGTCCTCTCTCACGCACACCGGAGTCGATCCCATCAGCGCCCGAATTTGTCGTGACCGTCGCGCCGGCGGGCGCGGCGGCGCGAGTCTGGCTGGGCCGTGCCACCAACGTCGAAGTCCCGGCAGATGGCCGGCTTTCGCTGCGTGATCTCGCCGATGGTGAACAGGAGTTAAACGTCGAAGCGCCGGGTTTCCAGCCCTACGCGGGTCGCGCGACGATCGCGGGCGGGCGCGGCAGCGCCGCGGTCACCCTTGTCGCGATTTACGGTGCGGTGCAAATCACGGCGCGACCGGGCACGCTCGTGGCGGCGATTGATCCCCGCGGCCACGCCCACCCCGTCGGGACAGTGACTGAAACGCGCTCACTCCGATCGGACAACGCCCTGCGAATCGGCACCTACACCTTCAAATTAACGCATCCAGATTGTGAGGACGCCCTGCAACCGGGCGTGACGGTCGCCAGCGCCCGTCTCGCCCGGGTCGCGCCCGTGCAGGTCCCGCGGCCCGGCGAGCTGAGAGTTTTCTCCACGCCCTCGGGCGCGGCCGTATCAATCAACGGGGCGCCCGCCGGGGTCACGCCCGCCAGCCTCCTCCATCAACCGAGCGAGAAACCCCTGGCACTCGACGTGTTTCTTCCCGGCCATCGGCGTATCCGTCAAAGTGTCACGCTGAAACCCGGCGAAACCCGGCCGATCACACTCCCGCCCCTGGTCGCCGAGAGTGGCGCCGTCGCGTTGCAGCGGGGGGCCGCCGAGTTCCGGCTCGCTCGCGCCACCGTGCACGTGGACGGCCAGCCCGTAGCGCTCAAAAACAACGGCCGGATCGATGGGCTGGAAGTCGGCGACCGCCTCGTGGAAATCACGCACGTCGACTACGAGCCGTGGCAACAGACCGTGAAAGTGCGGGATGGGCAAAGCACGACGGTGCCAGTCAAACTCGTGCCGCGACCGGCCACGCTTTTGCTCGCCCTCACCGGACCAACGAACGTTTCGCTCACCGCCAACGGCAAAGTTTTAGCTGTAAAAAACGGGCGCGTGGCGCTTCCCGCCGACGAGCAAGTGACGCTGGAAATCGCGGCGCCAGGCTTCAAGACCGAGCGCCGCACGCTGACGCTGCCCCCGCGAAAATCGGAGACGCTCACGCTCACGATGGAAAAGATCGGGGTCCCGGAGTTCGGCCAATCGTGGATCGTGCCCGATATGGAACTTACGCTTGTGCCCATCGCCGCGGGCCAATTTGCGATGGGCAGTGACTCCACCGGTGAGTTGAACGAGCGACCGGTGACGCAGGTTACGCTTACGAAACCCTTCTGGCTCGGACGCACCGAGGTGACGCAACGCGAGTGGGTGGCCCTGATGGGGAGCAATCCCTCGCGTGCCGCCGGCGAGCAGTTGCCGGTTGAGAATGTCGCGTGGACCGATGCGATGGAATTCTGTCGCAAGCTCACCGAGCGGGAACGCGCCGCGGATCGGCTGCCGGCGGGCTACGTCTACACGTTGCCCACGGAAGCGCAGTGGGAATACGCCTGCCGCGCGGGCACGACCGGCGACTTCGCCGGGGACATTGGCGAACTCGGCTGGCACGAAGAAAATAGCGGCGGCAAGTCTCACGGAGTGGCGACCAAGCGGGCCAACCCTTGGGGGCTGCACGACATGCACGGCAATGTTTGGGAGTGGTGCCTCGACCCGTGGTCAGAGAAATTGAAGGGCGGATCCCTCAGCGATCCGAAGGGCGCGGCGGTCGGCGCCAACCGCGTGCGCCGCGGGGGCAGTTTCGTCATCAAGCCCAGCTTCTGCCGCTCTGCTTTCCGCGGCCTCGCAGAACAGAATCAGCGACTCTATAACCTTGGTTTCCGGGTAGCGCTGGCACCCCGGCCTTAGTCCACTGCGAACTCGTCGTCGTATCCGCATAACAATAACATTCTCCATTTCCTTCATGCTCTTTACCCACCTCCGCCTCGCTCTTTCAGTTCTTGCTCTTCCCGCGCTGACCACGTTCGCCGCTGACCTCGAACCCACGCTCGGCCAAAAAGGAAAACTGGTCCTCGAGGAAAAGTTCGACACGTCCGCCGTGCCCGCCGGCTGGACCAGGAACACCGGCAAAATCTCCGCGGCGGACGGCACGCTCCGCTTCAGCCAGCTCGCCGCCGACAATCACATCGGCGCTTTCCGCAAAGCCGTCGCCGTGAAGGACGCCATCGTCCAACTCGATTTCAAATTCGCCGGCGCAACGATGTTCCACCTCGGCTTCGATCCGGACAAGGGCGAGCTGAAGAAGAAAGGTCACCTCTTCGCTCTCGCGATCACACCCTCCGGTTGGACGCTCACCGAGAACATCGACAAGGCGGATCCGAAATCGAAAAACGTCGTCCACGCCAAAGCCGTGACGGAGTTCAAGCCCGGCCAGTGGTTCACCCTGATGCTGGAAATGAAAGGCGACCAGGTCGTCGCCCGCGTCGAGGGGAAGGAACCGTTGAAGGCGACGGCGAAGGATTTCCACGTGAAAAAACCCGGCCTCGTCTTCCGCGCGGGCGGCAAAGACGGCCAGGATGTGCTCATCGACAACGTGAAGGTATGGGAATTGCAGTAAGCGCGCCGGCTCTTCCTCTGTATCCACTTTTCTCCCCATGCCCTCGAACTTTCGTTTCTTCTCTCACTTTACCCTGATCGCGGTCGCCGGTCTTTCCGCCACCGCTCAGACCGAATCGCCGGCGGGAGCGCCGCAGGAGTTGCGCAGTCGCGCGCTCAAGGATGTCGAGGCGATGAAGAAACACACCCAAGTGATGGTGGACACCGTGTTCAGTTTCGCCGAACTCGGCTTTCACGAAGTCGAGACGTCGAGATATCTGACGGAGCAGCTGGCCAAGGAGGGTTTCATTATCGAGCGCGGCATCGCCGGCCTGCCCACCGCATGGTCTGCGACGTGGGGCTCCGGCAAACCCGTGATCGCGCTCGGCTCCGACATCGACGGCATTCCGCAGGCCTCGCAGAAACCCGGCGTCGCCTTCCAGGATCCCATCGTCGCCGGGGCCCCTGGCCACGGTGAGGGACACAACTCCGGTCAGCCGCTGAACATCACCGCCGCGATCGCGGTGAAGCGCATCATGGAGGCCGCGAAATTGCCGGGCACGATCAAGCTCTGGCCGGGCGTCGCAGAAGAGCAACTCGGCGGCAAAGCCTACCTCGTGCGCGAGGGATATTTTCGCGATGTGGACGTCGCGATTTTCAGTCACGTCGGCAACAACCTGCAGGTCTCCTGGGGCACGGGTCCGAACACCGGTCTCGTTTCCGTGGAGTATTCGTTCCAGGGCGAGAGCGCCCACGCCGCCGGTTCCCCCTGGCGCGGACGGAGTGCGCTCGACGCCGTGGAGCTCATGAACGTCGGCTGGAACTACCGCCGCGAACATCTCCGGCTCCAGCACCGTTCCCACTACGTGATCACCAATGGCGGCGATCAACCGAACGTTGTCCCGATCCACGCGAGCGTCTGGTATTTTTTCCGCGAGCTCGATTACGAGCGCATCATCGAGCTGCGCGAGATCGGCAACACGATGGCCCAGGCCGCTGCGATGATGACGAACACGAGCATGACCTCCCGCCTGCTCGGCAGCGCGTGGCCGGGGCATTTCAACAAGCCGGTCGCCGAGACGATGAACGATAACATCAAAGAGGTCGGCTTGCCCCAGTGGTCCGACGCCGACCAGCTGCTCGCCAAGTCCCTGCAAGGTGAGTTGAAGGCGCCCACGAGCGGGCTCGCGCTCACCCTGCGCGGTATCCGCGGTCCCGCGACAGAGGCGGACCGCACCGGCGGCTCAGACGATATCGGCGACGTCTCCTGGAACGTGCCGACCGTGGTGCTGAACTACCCGGCCAACATCCCCGGTCTGCCCGGCCACAACTGGTCCAACGCGATCGCGATGGCCACCCCCATCGCGCACAAGGGCACCACCGCGGGCGCGAAAGTCCTCGCGCTGACCATGCTCGACCTCCTGACGAATCCGGCCCTGGTCGCAAAATCGTGGACCTATTTCCGAGAAGAACAGACGAAGACGGTGAAGTATCGCCCGCTCATCTCGGCCACCGACCAGCCGCCGACGTTTCTCAACACCAAGATCATGGCGGAGTATCGCGAGAAGATGCGCCCGTTCTACTACGACTCGTCGAAGTTCGACACCTACCTCGACCAACTCGGCATCAAATATCCCACCGTCCGCACGCGCGCGGCGGCGCCGGCGAAGAAATAAAGTTGGAGCCGCATAACCCCAAGCCGCTAGGTCGGCGCCACCGCCAAGCGACCCGTTCTCGGTGGGGCCGGCTCTCCGAGCCGGCCTAAGTTCGAGGCCAGCCCGCACTTTCAGGTTTAAGATACGCCCTTGATTCCAGACCGGCTCGGAGAGCCGGCCCCACCTCGAATCTGCCGTC
>JANPIT010000329.1:0-14616 GCA_031425115.1 Opitutaceae bacterium
TGGGCATCGATGGAAAGCGTGACGTTGCCGGAAACCGTGGCGTTTGCCGCCGGCGCGAGGATGCGGACCACGGCCGGCGTTACATCCGCCGTTTCGGTGGTCCGTCCCACGGAGTCCCAGGTCACGCGGCCGTCGAACGCCGCGAATCCCATGCCCACGACTGACTTGCCCTGCAAACCCAGGTTCGCCGCGGAAACGACCAATCGGGTCCACTGCCCCGCCGGCGGCAACGGTCCGCGGTAGACCCGGCCCGTGGTATTGGGCTGACCGTAATTAATGAGATCCGCGCCCCAGTAAGCGCGGTGCTCCCAACTCTCGCCGTCAAAAAAGCTCAGCATGATCTCCCGCGGCGGATTGACGGGGTCGAGGTAGACCCACGCAAAGAGAGAATCGGCCGAAGCGACGGTCAGCGGCGTGTGCGCGTAATTGAAATAATGCTCATGAAGCCCGCTCGCGAGATTCGATTGGTGGGCACGCGTGCCGCTCTGGGGCGCCGGCCCTGAGTTGATCCAGTTCCAGCCATCGCCGCCCATTCCGCCCGTGTGCGCTCCCGCCGGCACTTCGTCATCAAACCACGTGGTGGTCGGGCCGATGGGGATCGCGTTGTTTACGGTGACCGTGATTCCGGCGGAGGTCGCGCGATTGCCGGCGGCGTCGATTCCGACCGCAGTGAGCACGTGGCTGCCGTTCGGCACGGACCGGGAGTCCCAACTGTTGGCGTAAGGCGGATTCGCGCCCGTGGTAGTGCTGCGCGTGCCGTCGACGTGAAACTCCACCGCGCGCATGAGCCCGTTGTCTGTCACCTCGGCTTGCCATGTCACCCAACTGGATACGGTCGCGCCGTTCGCCGGCGCAATGAGTCGGACCGTGGGCGGCGTGGTGTCGATATCGTTGACCGCGCCCGGCGTGCTCCTGCCGACGCGGTCGAACGTGACCGCGAGATTGACGCTGGAAAACGAGATGCCTTGCACCATGCGGCCCTCGAGGCCGAGCAAAGCCGCGGGAACTTCGAGCCGGGTCCACCCGCCTTGGTTGCGCGGCAGCCCACCCATGTAACGGCGGCTGGCCGTGCCATTGGTTCCTTCGTTGATCACATCCGCGCCCCAATAAGCGCGGTGGTTCCACGTGCCGTCGCACCAACTCACCATGATCTCGCTCGGGCCCCCGAAGTATTCTCTTCCCAGATACACGTGAAAAAAGAGCGTGTCGCCCGTTCCGACCGTCATCGTCTCCGTCGCGAAATTAAACCAGTGCTCCTGCAGGCCCGTGACCGTCTCGGGGGTAAACGCCGCGTTCGCCCGATGCGCGCGCGCGCCGATCGGAGTGGGATCGCTCGTCACCCACGTCCACGGCCCGCCCTGCGATGTTCCCGTCACGGCACCCACGGGCGCTGCGTCATCGAACCACACGGCATCACCCCTCACCTCCGCACGGACAAACGCGATATCGCCCAACCGCACCGGCGGTTCCGATGCGGTGGCACGCTCCACCTGCGCCGCGACGCCCAGGTAGGCGCCCGTCTGGCCATCAAAGCGCAGCACCTGGCGGCTTCCGCGGCTCGCGACGCACAAGTGACCGTCCGGCCCGAACGCCAGCCCGCGCGGGTCGATCAAACCGCCGCTCGCCGGTCCTACAAAGGCATCGCGAAACGCCCCCGTGCCGCCCTCGAAGCGCAGCACCGAGTTGCCCGCGGGATTCGTGACATACAGGCGTCCATCTGGACCGAATACGATGCGCTCCGCCACCTGCAAGCCGCCGCTGCCCGGTGCCACGAATACGCCCATCGGCGCTCCGTTCGCGCCATTGAAGCGCAGAATGCCGCTCTGCGTGTCGTTGACATACAGGTTGCCGTCCGGCCCGAACACCATCCACGTCGGCGCGGTCATTCCGCCGATGCCGCTCGCGACAAACGTGGTCGGCGTCGGTCCCTCCCGCCGGACGATCCGCCGCGTATTCGCCGGAGTGTCGTTCCAGATTACATAGAGGTTTCCGTCCGGCCCACGGGTGCCGGCGGACAAATCGGCCTGCTCCCCGCCCATGATCGAGCCGCGATATTCGCCGGCCGCGTTGAAGTGGTAGAGATCATAGCCGCCCAGAATATTGGAGTTCGCCAACACCTCGTTGAGCGACGTCACCGTGAGCGAATACATCCCTTCGTTGGTGTAGCCAAACGTGTTCATCAGCACGCCGGTCGTGGCGTTGTAGCGATGGATGACGGCCGAGCTGGATGCCGGCGAATTGAGCACCAACAAGTCCGCGCGCGCGCTCGGCCCACTCAAACACCCGGCGATTCCCAGTGCATAAAAAAAAGCGGAGCCGATCAAACGGCTCCGCTTAAAAACTGTGCGCGATATTAATGAGATGATGTTCATGGCCCCGCCCCAAAGCGTGCCACCATTTCACCACGCTCTCCGGAAAGCCCTCAGTAGGTGCGCGCCTGCTTTTCGACGCGCCGGGCCCTCTCGCGGAAAGTCCGCGTGCCCACATCGGGCGATTGTTCGCAGCGAGCCCGCTTCCCCTATCAGCCGCTCGGGAGCGCCTTAACGCGCGCGCCGCCGCTCTGGCCTAAGCGTCTGCGCCAACTCCTGTAAGTCGGCTTCGGTAAACGGTTCGTCACGTGACGCCGTGTCTTTTCGCGCCTCCGCCACGACCGTCGGCGCGATCGGATCATTATCATGGCCCCAAGAGCGGCGGATAAACGTAAGGACCGCCGCGACGTTCTCGTCGTCGAGCGCCGCTTTCCACGGTGGCATCACCAGATTCTCCTGCGTCTTCCCGTTCAGCACGATACGCGCGAGAATCCGCGCATCACCGAGCACCCACTTCGAATACAGCAACGAGGGCGCGAGTCCGGCAAGACCCTGGCCGTTGGGTTGATGGCACGCCGCACAGAGTGCCGCGAACTGCGCCTGCCCCTTGTCAAACAGCGCCTGTTCCGGCGCGGTGAGCGGCCGGGCCGCGGACTCGCCGGACCCGGGTTTGCCGGGCCACCGCAACTGCGCGAGCAACTGCGTGGCAATCGGCGCCGCCGCCGAATCCTTTTTCGCGGCAAGCGCGATCAACGCCTTGGGCTCCACCGGAATGCCGGCCGCAAATGGATATACATCGGGCGACTAGGGGAGGAAATGCCGCACGCCCGCCAACATCGGCACGAGCTCCAACTCCGCCGTCACATCCGCGCCAATGATACCCAGCAGCCGCTCGAGCCGCGCGACGTTGCCTGACTTGAACACCGCGCTCGTCGCGAAGCGCAGGGCTTCGACGCTGCGCGGCAGCGGCTCCGTGCTTTTCACCAGCGATTCAATCAACACGTTCTCCCGCCCGGCGAGCCCGCTCACCACCGCGTCGGCCAGAAATGGCTGCAAGCCCGCGACGATCACGAGATCCCGCAGTGCCTGATCTGCACCGGCCGTCTTGGCCTCACCGAGCGTGAGCGCGAGCTGCAGCCGCACGGCGGTTTCCGTCCGGGTTTTCACCAGCGCGGCCAGCCGCGACGTGATTTCCGGCTCACTGGCCTTGTCTCTTAAAAACCGCTCGCTCACGCGCACCGCCGCAGCCGCCACGCGCGCATCCTTGTCCTGGAACGCCGCGGTCGCCGTCGCTCGGTCAAGCGCGTCACCGCCGAAACCATCGAGCGTCCACAACGCATGCAGCCGTGCCAGCGCCGGCCGCCGCGCATCGAGCGCCACCGCTCGCAACGCCAGCGTCGCCGTTGGGTCGCGCTTCTCCACCAGCAACCGCTGCGCCGTGTCGCGCACCCAGCCATTCGCGTCGCCGAGCTTTTCCACCAACGCCGCCGTCGACGCCTTCGCCAGCCCGATGCTCTTGAAGTCCGCCTTGCCTGCGCCCTCGGGCACGATCCGCCAGATGCGGCCCAGCGCGATGCCGTTGTCCAGTCCGCGCTCCTTGATCTGCTTCCGCAGGAAGCTCGTGATGTAGATTTTGTGCTGCAAGATGCCGCGGTAAAGATCCACGACGTAGAGCGCCCCATCCGGACCGTTGTAGAGGCTCACCGGCCGGAAACGCTCGTCGGTCGACGTGAGGAACTCGGTGCCTTCGGTGGCGTTCGCGCCTTTCAGCGCGCCGTCCGTCTCCGTAAGTTTGATACGCTTGATCAGGTTACCCGACGGCTCCGGCACAAACGCATCGCCCCGGAAATCCTCGGGGAAAAGTGCGCCGCGATAGATCACCGGCGCCGACGCGGCCGTCATCGACGTGAGTTTGCCCGCTTCATCGAGGGTTCGGTAGCCGCGGTTGACCCCCGGCGTCACCCGGCTCGGCCAGATGCGCAGGCTGCCGGGCACGAGCTGAACATTCGCGCCCGTGGCGGCAAAAGCCGGATTACGCTTCAGATAAGCGGTGGGCATCGCGTCGTGCCGCAGCGGATCACTGTTGCTGTTGTAGAAGATGCGGCCGACGTCGTCTTGCGTGATGCCCCATTGACCGCGGGTCACCGTGGGCTCGCGGGAGAATTTGCCCTCGCCCAGATAGCGGAAACGCGACGTGAAATTTGCCGAGTAAATCCAGTTGTCCATTCCCCACATGAGCCCGTTGGCGGTGTGCTCCGGGTTTTTCGCGTCACCATAGTCGCCTGCGATCTCGTTTTTCTCGTCAGCGATCCCGTCGCCGTTCGTGTCGCGGAAGAACCACAACTTCGGCGGCTCCGCCACGAGCAAGCCATCGCCCACGAGCGCGAGTGCACGCGCCATCACCAGCTTGTCGGCAAAAACGATGCGTTGATCGTAGCGACCATCGCCATCCGTATCGGTGAGCACGGTGACACGGCACAAGGGCGCGTCTTCGCCGATGCCATCGACGTTGGGCATCAGCCCGCGCATCTCGAGCACCCACAGCCGGCCGTCGGGCCCAAACTGCATGGCGACCGGATCGGCGACCAACGGATCGCTCGCGATCAACTCGGCGCGAAAGCCCGGCGCGAGTTTGAAGGTGGCCGCCTCTTCCGCGGGCGTGCGCACCGGAGCGGGCGGGATCTTGATGTGGCTCGGCACGGGCGCCTGCTCTTCACCGCGCCTATCCCCGCTTTGGGCGCGGAGGGAGGTAATCAAGAGGAGAGCCAGGGCAACGGAATGAATAAGGCGAAACATGGGGAAAGGCGCCCGCTAGACGCCCCGGCACAGAAAAGGTGTCAAGGCATCCGACGCGCCAAGCCGTGCGCTCGCGCGCACCGATCGCCGCTCAATACGGCCCGCGAATGTGCGCGGCGACCTCGCGATCATAAAACTCCGCGAGCTGCCCATGCAGCGCCGCACCCAGGGGCGGCAACGCCGACACGCGGGCGTTCGCCCGCGCCTGCTCCGGGTTGCGCGCACCCGGAATGATCCCGCTCACCGCCTCGAAATCCAGACACCAGCGCAGCGCCAGCTCGCTCATCGTGAGTCCCGCCGGCACCAGCGGTTTCAACGCGTCCGCGAGCGCCACGCCCTTTTCAAACGGCAAGCCAGCGAAGGTCTCGCCGACGTTGAACTGCTGCCCGTCGCGGTTGAAGTTGCGGTGATCGTTTTTCGGAAACGTCGTCGCCGCCGTGAATTTTCCCGCGAGCAAGCCGCTCGCCAGCGGCAGGCGCACGAGCAGCGCCACATTTCGCTGTTTCGCATCAGCGAAGAGGGTGTGAATCGGCTTCTGGCGGAAGATGCTAAAGATGATCTGCAGCGCAGCCACACCCTCCGTGCGCGCGCAGAACAGCGCTTCCTCCATCGATTCCACGCTGACGCCGAAGTCGCGGATTTTCCCCTCGCGCTTCAGCTCGCGGAGATGCGCAAACACTTCGCCCTGTCGCAACACCTCGAGCGGCACGCAGTGCAGCTGGGTGAGATCGAGCGTATCCACGCCGAGGCGACGCAAGGACGCCTCCGTGTGTTGGCGAATGCTCTCGCGCGAAAAATTTCCCGGCCAGCCCGGCGGCGAGAATCGCCCGAGCTTCGTGGCGATATAGAGTTTACCGCGGGCACTCGGCGTCTCGTTCAAGAAACGCCCGATCAGCCGTTCCGCGCGCCCCATGCCATAAACGTCCGCCGTGTCGAAAAGCGTCGTCCCCGCCTCATAGGCCGCACGCAACGTCGCCAGCGCAGCTTCTTCCGTCACGTTCCCCCAGCCCGCGCCGAGTTGCCACGTTCCCAGCCCCACTTCGCCCACTGCGCGGCCCGTCCCACCGAATGTCCGTGTGTTCATCAAAGTCACCGTGCGGCGCTCGTTCTCCAATGCAAGCGGCCCACCCACGATGACTCACAACAACCGCCGCACCGGTGTCCGCTCCAACTCGATCAGCGCCTGCAACTCCGCCAGTTCCGGCTGTGCCTCCATCGCAATCAGAAATTCCCACGCGGCCAGCACGCGCCGGTAAAACAAAACGCGTTCCGCGGCCGTGCGCACACTCAATGGCGTGGCCTCCTCCTCGACGAACGCAGGGCCGGGCCCGATCTTTTCCGCGGCCGCCCGCACCGCCGCATCCGTCGCGCGTTGGCCCCACGCCGCGATCTGTCTCCGCCGCGTCGCGCCCCATCGGGCGATTGCGTCCGCCTTGGCCGGATCGAACTTCGCCGGCTCGCCATGCCCGCCCTCCCAATAAATTTCGTTGAGCAACGGCGTCTCGTTGCGCGCCAGGAGGAAATCACGCCCCCCGTCTTCGAGCTTCAGTAGATGCCGCTCAAACGCCACCGCGGCGGCTGGCAACGCCTCCACTTTCCCCCCAAGCACGGCCGCTTTCCACGCCGGGCGCAGCGTCTCGTTCCATGCCTTGCGCAGCTCGGCCATCTGGCCGCGGCGCCCGCCGCGCGGCCCACCACCGCCTCTGCGCTCCCCCGGACCGCGCACCGCCGCCTCGAGTTGCTGACGCGTCCCGGATAACAACACCTCCCTCACCGCCGGCGCCTGCTCCGCCAGCCGCTGCGTGAAGCGCGCGAACTGGGCCCGTCGCTCGCCCAGCACCGCATCCGCGGAACTATCGGCCCCGCCACCCGCCGCCCCGCCGGCTGGGCCGTCCACGGTTTTCTGATACGCCGCGACCGCCTCCTGCGTGCGCGGGGTCACGGCGAGGGTCGTGGCCAGCTTCGTCTCGATCAGCCGCGCCCACGCCTCGAGGTAGTGCTCCGACGTCGCGCGCGGCTTGTCGATCGTCTGGTCCACCAGGGTCGCCGCCTCGTGCGCCGCGGCAAACGAAGCCGTGGGCTGGTATTTTGGCCCGCCCCGCATCAGATCGAGCCCGATCAAATTCTCCGGCAGGAAACGCTCGTAGCCCGCCCACAGCTCCGGGTCGGGGGCCGCGTCGCAACCCGCCGCCAGCGATTCCTCGTCCGTCGCGGTAAACCCCGCGGCACGCAACCGCCCGCCCGCCGGTCGCTCCGCCGCCCACGCCGGCGGCGTCGTGAACCACGCGCGCGGCGGCGTCATCTCCGCGGCCACCGCCAACTCATGAAAGCCGCCCGAATGACACTGGGTCATACAGAAAACGACCCGCCCTTCTCCGACCCCGTCGGCGATCGCTTTGCGCAGTTCGGCAACGGTCAGGATTTCCTTGTCGTCCGTCGTCCAACTCCCCCCACGCCGCCGCCCGCGTTTCAACTGCCATAGCGTGATCGCGCTCTCGCGCGTTTCCTTTTCACCCGCCAGCTCCCCGTGATCCCCGACGAAGAGATACAGCGTGCCGCCGCCGCGCACGGTCGGAAGGATCTCCTCGCGCAACGCCCGCAAAAAACTTTCCCGCGTAGCGGGGCGATTGCGCGGCAGCGCTCCCGGCACCCACGATTGGACGAGCGTGCCCTCGCGCTTCAATTCGTGGCGCGCGTCCGCCAGGATGGGCGGCTCGCCTACGCGATTGCCGACGCCAAAAAAAATCCACGTGGCCTCCGGCGGTGCGATGCGGCCAAAAAACTCCGTGACCGCCTTCGCCTGCAAATATTGCGAATAGTTATTAGTCAGCGGCGACCCCCCGCCGGAGAGCAGCACATACGCGTCGCGCGGGCCGTCGCCGGGCTGCGACCTGCTCGCTCGGTCCGCGCGGTCTGCGCCCGAAGCCGACGCAGCGCCCGAAGCGATTGGCGTCGTCGTCCGAGGCGAGACCGCCGCACAGCCCGCCCAAACCCAAGTAATCAATACCACCACACCGACGAACCCAAAGCAACGGGTCTTCACGCCCCTTCGTAGCCTCCGCTCCCCCCGCCCTGCAAACTCGAAAGCAACCGCCTCGAAAAGTGTAACGTAATACGTGACACTTTGCCTCCGGCAATCCGCGCAATTGGCACCACTTTTCCCCTGAAGCTCGAAGACGTTCCCGCTATAGTGTCACGTAATACGTTACACTTTTTTGCGGTGTGCCACGCGGGTAACGGGCGCGTTACCGTTTTCGCATCGTGCCGAGAATCAGCGTCTCACCATTTATTCCCCGCTAATTCGGGGAAGAAAGGCGGCATTTGCGTCTCTTACCCTTTCTCACCACGATTGTTCATTCCTCTCATGCTTCGCCGATTGCCGCTCGTCTTGTCGCTTTGTCTGTTGCCGTGGTTGTTGAGCGTTCGCGCCGCCGCGGGCACGCCGCCCAAGCCGATGCACGTGCAAGCGTCGCTCGTGACCGCCGATGCGACCGTGCAACCAGGTCAGCCGGCGATCGTCGCGTTGCGCTTCGTCCACGATGCGCACTGGCACACGTATTGGCTGAATCCTGGCACCGGACTTCCTACGTCCATCAAATGGAAACTGCCGCCCGGCTGGACAGCCGGCTCGATCCAGTGGCCCGCGCCCCGCGTGCTCCGCGACAGCAAGAAAAACGTCGTCGGCAATGGCTACGAGGGTGAGCTCTTCCTCCCGGTCACGCTGACGGCTCCGCCCGATGCCAAGCCCGGCGAGCGCATCGAACTGAAAGCCGACGTCGACTGGCTGATGTGCGAAGACGTCTGCATTCCCGGCAACGCGTCGCTCACGCTTTCGCTCACGATCAGCGCGGAAAAGCCTCAGCCCGACCCGACGTGGGGCGAAAAAATTCGCGCGACCGTCGCCGGTTTGCCGCGCGACGACGACGCTTGGAAAATCACCGCCACTCGCGACGCCAAGCAGGTCACGCTGACCGCCACGCCCGCGCAACCCGGCGGTCATGCACCCACTGGCCTCCATTTTTTCTCGGAAGACGGCATCACCAGTTACGAACTCCCGCAGCGGATGCAGGCCGGTGCAAACGGTAGCTTCAGCGTGACGATCCCCGTCGATCCCACGGGACCGCAGAACGTCAAACAACTCATCGGCGTGCTCACTTCGGAAAACGGCTGGTCCGCCGACGGCAAACTCCGCGGGTTGCGCGTCGCCACGCCGCTCACCGCGAGCAGCGGGACCGCCGCCAAATCCGCTGGCCCGAACGGCGCGGGCGACACCTCGCTCGTTGGCACGCTCTTCTTCGCCCTGATCGGCGGCCTCATCCTGAACCTGATGCCCTGCGTTTTCCCCGTGCTGGGCATCAAGATTCTCGGCTTCGTCAATCAAGCCGGCCACGAGCGCGGTAAGGTTATCGCGCACGGTCTCGTGTTCACGCTCGGCGTGCTGCTCTCCTTCTGGTCGCTCGCAGCCGTCCTCGCGATCCTGCGCGCCGGCGGGTCGGAGCTCGGTTGGGGCTTTCAACTGCAAGAGCCGGCCTTCGTCTTCGTGCTCGCCGCCGTCATGCTGGTGTTCGCCATGAATATGAGCGGCGTGTTCGAGTTTGGCCTGCGTGCCACGGCGGTCGGCTCGGACCTGCAAATGAAATCTGGATACGCCGGGTCGTTCTTCACCGGCGTGTTGGCGACCGTCGTCGCCACGCCCTGCAGCGCTCCCTTCCTCGCACCCGCGCTCGGTGCCGCGCTGGCGGTGTCGACCATCGAATCGTTCGCGATTTTCACCACGATCGCGATCGGACTTTCAGCGCCCTACCTGCTGCTTTCGATCTTCCCCCAGGCAGTTAAAATGCTCCCGCGGCCGGGTGCGTGGATGGAGACCTTCAAGCAGTTCATGGCCTTCCCCCTTTACGCGACGGTCGGATTTCTTTTCTGGGTGCTCGCCGGCCAGGTCAAAGAGGATGGACTGCAAAGTGCGATTCTCGGTCTCGTGCTCATCGCGTTAGGCGTCTGGGTCTATGGCCGCTGGAACGCCCCCGGCGCCTCGGCCGGTCGCACGCGTTTCGGTGTGGCGGGGTTGATCGTCTGCGCCGGCGCGGGCGCGTGGCTGGGTTGGCCGCAGGCACCGAAATTTGCGTGGGATGACTGGAGCCCGGAGGCAGTCGCGAAGCTGCGCGCCGACGGCCGAACCGTCTATGTCGACTTCACCGCGCGCTGGTGCGCCACCTGCCAGACCAACAAGAAGCTCGTTTTTAGCTCCACCGAGGTCCTCGACTATCTCGCGAAGAACAAGGTCGCCACGCTCCGCGCCGATTGGACCAGCAAGGATCCACGCATCACCACTGAACTCGCCGCCTACGGCCGCTCGGCCGTGCCGTTCAACGTGATTTGGAAGCCGGGTAAAGACACGCCCGAGATCCTCCCGGAAATCCTCACGCCTTCCACCGTGCTCGAGGCTTTAAAGAAAAAGTAAAGCGCCCACGCGCCGACCGCGGCGCGAGAGCGCTTCCGTCCTGAACGACGGCCGACGTTCGGCGCAAGGATCGTCCAATCGGCTGCGGCGCGGCGACCTACGACCACGCGCACGCAGCTGCGTCCTGCGTGCTCCTGGGGCAATCACCCACCCGTGTATTCGGAGGAGTCCTACCGCCCGCTATCGGAACGCATTTTCCGTTATCCGGACCATACGGCGCGTAAACGCGTTCTTCCCGAACACGTATCTTTCCCCACCCAACCACCCGCCTATCCCATTGTCGCTCTTCTGAAGTCCAGTGTTCACCCTTTCGACTTCTGCGGCCTCCCGCCATGCCTCCCAGTCTCGCGTCTTCACCCATCCTCGTCGTCGAGGATGACGCCAACGACATGTTCCTCTTCACGCGGCTGCTGAAAGCCGCGGGCGCCACCAACGCGCTGCACATCGCGCTCGATGGCAACGAGGCCATCCGGATCCTCACGCCCATCACGGAGCGGAACCGACTCGTCGCCAAACCCATCCTCGCCTTCGTCGACGTCCGGATGCCGCACATGTCGGGACTCGAGGTCCTGGCGTGGATCCGCCGGCACAGCGAACTCGACGACCTCGCCGTCGTGCTGTTGTCCGCCTCGCCTGAGCGCGAGGAGATCGACCAATCCGCGCTCCTGGGCGCGCAGGGTTTCCTCACCAAATTTCCGCGGGCCCTCGCCATCACGCGCCTGCTCGAACACGCCGCGCGCTACAACGGCCGCGACGGCCACACCCTCTTCGATCTGCCGGACAATTTGATCCGAGCGGTTCCGCGCCGAAACAGGTAAGGACCTACTTTTCGAACCGGGCTTCGCTCGCTAACTTTTGGCTTCCGCCACCCCCGTATGCTCGCGCCCCTCAAGTTTCTCGTGATCGACGACAACGCGGACAGTCGTTTTCTCCTCGTCAAAACGTTGCTGCGAAAATTTCCGAACGCCGTCATTCACGAATGTCAGAGCAGCTCGGCTGCGCTCGAGATGGCCAAGACGAGGGATCTTGCCGCCATCGTCAGTCATCGCACCACCGAAACGGCCGGTATCATCTTGCTGCGCGACATCCGCGGTATGAATCCCGACGTGCCCATGGTGATGGTCTCGGGGATCGATCGCAGCGAGCTGGCGCTCGCCGCGGGCGCCGATCGCTTTCTCCTCTACGACGAGTGGCTGCGCATCGGCACGATGGTCGAGGAGCTGATCTCGCAACGCGCTCGCACTGGCCGCAGCTCTTCGCGCGCCGACGTTTGATTTTTCTTTGCTCCCTCCCGCGCCTCCGCCTCCGCGGATGGCTGTCCTCCACCCCGGTAATTCTCCCATACCAACTCCAGAACTCGTTCCGCACTCCGGTCTGGCGTCGTTTCCCTGGTCGCCCCCAATGTCGCGATCACTCCCGGCATGATCCCTTCTGCACCCACGATCCTACTCGTCGAAGATAACGATGAAGACGCCTTCCTCCTGCGTCGGGCGCTGCGGATGGAGAAGATCTCGTGTCAGCTCCAGGTAGCCCAGGACGGCCAGGAGGCGATCGAATACCTCGACGGCGTCGGAAAATACGCGGATCGCACGCAGTATCCGTTTCCCAACCTCGTGTTGCTCGATCTGAAGTTGCCCTACGTGCACGGCTTCGAGGTGCTGGCTTGGATCGTGACTCAGCCCGCGTGCAAGGATTTGAGAATCATTATTCTCACCTCATCCGGTGAAGAACGGGATCGGCAGAAAGCGGATCAGTTCGGGATCAAAACGTATTTCATCAAGCCGCCGACCAAGGAACTCACTGCGACGGTGGCCAAGACCCTGCAGGAGATTTGCGCGGCTGCGGCTGCCAAGTAGCGAGGCGCGCCGGAGGTTGGTCGGCCAGCCCAGTCTCTTACCGTTTCGGCAGCCAGCTCAGTATCGTGGTGCGCGAGCTCTGCAGCACGGCGGGCCCGACGATTTGCATCACGCGCGACTCGATCTCCTGCGCCAACGCCGCCCGCGCGATCCGGAGTTGCTCCGGCGGGGCGTTCTGCGCCGCGAGTTCGAGCCGGCGGCGTGTGTAATCACTTTTCGCCCGCCAGAGGTCGAGCGGCGCCGTATCCGGTAATGTGTTGCGCGCCGCAAAAGCCACCCACAGCGCATAGTCTTCGCCTTCCGCGAAAAGCCAGGAGCCGAAAAGATCGTCGCCGAGCACCGCCCGGATCTGCTCCTGCGTCCGCTGCCGCGCCGCCTCGCGCTCGAACAACGCCCGCGGCGTCAGATCGAACGTGAGGGCAAACTGATCCTCGAACGCGCGCTGCAATTGAAACACCGTGCGGCGCTGCTCCACCGTCGCGTTTGTCGGCCCCAGCAGACGGTCCACGAGTTGTCCCGCCGTGGTTTCGCTCATCTCCAAGTCCTCGAGCTCGCGCGCCGTCAGCACCTTCGCGAGATCCGCGCGTTTCTCCCGCTCCAGGAGCGCGAGCTGCCGGAGAAATGCATTGAGCCCGCCGGGGAACGCCGTGCCGGCCGCGGCGTATTCGGCGGAAGATTTCGCGCGGATCTCGTCGTAGTCGTGTTTGATCTTCGCCACCCGCGCCGCTTTATCCACCGCCGTGGTCGGCTGAGGTGACTCGCCTGCCTGGGTTGCCTGGGGCGTCGGCGCCGCCGCTTTGGTGCCACCGCCGCGGGCGACTGATTTCATGGGCGCTTCCGTCATGCGATCCACCGCCGGCGTCGAGCGGCGTGACGCCACTGCGATCAGGCCCGCAATGAGCAGGGCCCCGGCCAAGACGATGACGGTGGATTTGTTCATGCGATAACCCGGCACGGTTCCGTGCTAAGCTCTACTGCCGCGGCCGGGGGCGTCCACATTCTTCCCTTGCGCGTCCGCGTTTCGAATCCGCAAATCTCGCCCTTTTCCCGCGTGCACGCCGCTCACTCCCGCTCCGTCCTCCTGCTCGTCGGCGCCTCGCTGTGCTGGAGCCTTGCGGGAGTGCTGATCAAGTTCGTGGCGACCACCTGGCCCGGTCTCGCCGTCGCCGGCGGGCGTGGCCTGATTGCGGCGGTTTTCCTGCTGCTGACGAACCGCGGGCTGCGTTTTCATTTTTCCCGCGTCCAAATTATCGGCGCGCTCGGCTACGCCGCGTGCACCGTCACGTTCTGCCTCGCCACCACACTCACGAGCGCGGCCAACGCGATCCTGCTCCAATACACCGCGCCCGTCTGGGTCGCGCTGCTCGGCGCCTGGTTGCTGGGCGAGCGCGCTACGCGGGCCGACTGGGTCACGATCGCCGTGGCGCTCGCCGGCATGACGCTGTTCTTCAAAGACAGTCTCACGCTCGGCCATCTCGACGGCGACCTCCTCGCAGTGGCGAGCGGCGTCTGCTTCGCCGGCATGACGATCGCGTTGCGCAAACAAAAGGACGGCTCGCCGATCGAATCCATCATCCTCGGCAACCTGCTCGCGTTTGCCATCGGTCTACCGTGGATCATTCAGGCCCCGCTTCTGCCTGCCTCGGGGTGGGTCGCGCTAACGGTGCTGGGCGTCGTGCAGCTCGGGGTTTCCTATTGGCTCTACGCGCGCGCCATCAAGCACGTCACCGCGCTCGAAGCGGTGCTCATCCCCGTCATCGAGCCGATCCTGAATCCCATTTGGGTGCTACTGTTCATGCACGAAAAGCCGTCCGGCTGGGCGATGATTGGAGGCAGCATCGTGCTCGCCGCTGTCACCTTCCGCGCCTTTCTCACGGTGCGAGCACGCGGACAACGCAGCCCGTCGCCCGCGTGAAGTTGCCGCACGCTCGCCACGCTTGAGCCGGCCGGTTTCCCTCCGCTGGTGCGCGTAACGACTCGTTTACCGATTTCCCATGGCTGAATCGGCCCGCCCGCGTAGCGTTCTCGCGATGGTCCGTCGCCACCCCTTGATCCCGCTTTTGCTCGCACTGCTCGCACCCGGGCTGCTGCACGCCCACGAGGAGTGGCACAACCTCCACATCACTAACGCGGCAAAATCCAGCTTCACCTACCCCTTCGACGGGCGCTCGCCCAAGATCGGCGCCGCACTCCT
>JANPIT010000330.1:0-4013 GCA_031425115.1 Opitutaceae bacterium
AGCATATCCTGCAGGATGCGCCGCGTTACACGCACCGAAACTCGCTCAGTTTGAAAGCCGACTGGCGCGTGCAGCGAAATGCCGTGCTGACCGTCGGCGTGCAGACAAACACGTTTTGGAATTACAACGGCATGCACCAAATGACGTCCAACGCGGGCACGGTCGCGACTCCGACGGTAGCGGGGGGCGTTCCCTTGAGCTTTGGGCCGGATTTCACCATCGGCGCCACGGGCCGCGCAGGGATCACGACCGATGGGCAGTTCTTCAACATCCGCGGGCGCACCAAGGCGGCGAATGCCCGCTATCGCTTCGACAACGGTCCGTGGAAAATCGACTCCGGCGTGAGCATCTCGGCGTCACGGACGCAATTCAGCGACACGGAGAAAGGACACTTTTTTTCGGTCGTCTCACAGCTCACCGGCCCCGCACGGTTGAGTTACCTGAACAACACTCCGATCGGTCCGGGGCGGCTGGAGGTATTCAACAATGCCAACCAGCCGCTCGACTGGCATGACATCAATAATTACCGGTTGGTGAGTGCGAGCTCCTCGCTCCGCGACGTGCGCGACGCGATCCGCACGCTCGATCTCAGCGTGCGGCGGCAAGTGAATCTGTTTTCGATTCCTTCCTCGGTGCAGGTGGGCGGCGCGTATCGCTGGCAGAATCACGACACGCGACGAGCCGATACGAGCCTGACGTATAACGGACCGGACGGAAACCCGAACACCCCCGAGTCGCCCGCGCCTTATGCGGCGCAAGTTTATGCGCGCCGCGACGGGAATTTTGGATTTTCCGATGTTCCCTGGGTTTCGCCGCACCGCGCCTGGCGGGCGTTTCAGCAAAATCCGACGCTATTCTCTTCGACGGTTGCCCAATTGGTCACCGCGGAAACTTTTCGGATCAATAATTCCGAGTTGTTCGAGGAGACGGTGAACGCCGCGTTTTTCCAAGGGGAGATGCGCTTGTTCAAGAACCGGCTCCAGGTCGTCACGGGCGTGCGCTACGAGCAGACGGTGGGAAAAGGGCAGGGGGGACTGTTCGAACCGATGAACGCGTTCCTGAAAAATCCCAACGGCACCTTCGCGCGCACGCCGGCCGGTGCGCTCATCCGGCGACCCGAGGCGGGCGCCGTGAATTCGCTCGAACAATTGCGGCTCACGCGATTCGAGCGCGCCGCACGCGCCAAGCGCACTTACGACGGATATTATCCCAGCCTGCACTTGAATTACAACGTGACGGAGAACTTCATTGCGCGCGCGGCCTACGCCAAAACCTACGGACGGCCGAATTTCAACCAGATCATCCCGAACGCGACGGTGAACGAATCCGATGCCGAAGGCTCCGGCGACAGCGGTGCGATCGGGGGAATGATCAACCTGCGCAACCCCGGGCTGCGTCCGTGGTCGGCCGACAATTTCGATCTGTCGCTCGAGTATTACAGCACGAGCGGCGGGCTGTTCAGTGTGGGCGCGTTTCGCAAGAACGTGCAGGATTTCTTCGTTTCCGGCGTGCGCATCGCGACCCCGCAGGATCTGGAGGAGTTGAATCTCGATGCCCGCTACGTCGGCTGGCAATTGACGACGCAATACAACGGAGGAAGCGCGCGGATTTCCGGCGTCGAGATGAACATCAAGCAATCCCTCGCGATCCTCGGCGGGTGGGGGCGGATGTTCGAGGTGTTCGTTAACGGCACCAAGCTCGACCTCGATGCGGAGAATCAATCGGGTTTCGCGAATACGATTTCCGGCAGCGCGAACTGGGGTTTCACCGTGAAGCGAAATCCGATCACCCTGATGGCGAAGTGGAACTACCGGGGCATGGTCCGCGGCGCGCGCATTCCCGGCGTCGGGGTGGCCGATGGCTACCAGTGGGACAAGGAGCGCACCACGCTGGACGTGAATCTCGACTACCGTCTGACCGCCCGGCTCGCGTTGTTCGCCAACGCGCGCAACGCGCTCGGCGTGAATCCCGTGGCGTATCGCTACGGCTCGGAAACGCCGGAGTATGCGAAGCAGTTCCGCATTCAAAAACACGGCGGCCAGTTTATGGCCGGCGTAAAAGGCACGTTTTAATTTATGCGCATCCTGTCTTTTTTCCGAGGTGGAGCGGCTTGTCCCCAAGACGCTGATGGGGAGGCTTACGAGAATCCTGAAAGCGCGTTAGGGACAACGCGCTCCACCTCGATCCGCTTCGCTTCTCTCGTTCTTCTACTCGGCTTCTCAGTTAGCTCGGCCCAAACGCTCACCGACGCTGAAAAGTCCGTCGCATGGCATAACCTCGCGAAGCTGCCGCTCGAAGGCCGCGCGTGGACCGATACGAAGCACCCCTACGATCGCCTGCCGGCCAAGGCGGAAGCTGTGGTGCGGGCGCCGGTCTGGAACCTGGCGCGCGACTCGGCCGGGATGAGCTACCGTTTCGTGAGCGATTCCGATCTCATTCGCGCGCGCTGGAAACTGCGAAAGCCCGAGCGCCTCGCGATGCCGCATATGCCGGCGACCGGCGTCAGCGGGCTCGATCTCTACGTGCGCGATGCCGGCGAGTGGCGCTGGCTCGCCAATGGCCGACCTGATAAAGCGGATACGAACGAGCAAACGCTCGTCCGTGGTTTGAAAAAGGGAAAACGCGAATACCTGCTCTACCTCCCGCTCTACAACGGCGTGGACTCGGTGGAAATCGGGCTCCCTCCCGGCGCGAGCTTCGAACCCGCGGCGGATCGCTACGCGGCCCAGAAGCCCATAGTGTTCTACGGCACATCGATTCTGCAGGGCGGCTGCGCGTCGCGTCCGGGGATGGCGTATCCGTCGATCGTGGGCCGCGCGCTCGACTGGCCGATTGTGAATCTCGGGTTTAGCGGCAACGGCAAGACCGAGCCCGAGCTGGCGCAGCTTCTCGCCGAGCTCGATCCCGCAGCCTACGTGCTCGACAGTTTGCCCAACCTGGATGTCGCCCAGGTGAAGGAGCGCGTGGAGCCGTTCATCGCGGCGTTGCGGGCGAAGCGGCCGCTGACGCCGATCGTGCTGGTCGAAAACGTGAACTACCCCGACACGGGTTTCATCGAGGCGCGACGCACCAAGGTTTACGAAGCCAATACGTATCTCCGAAAGTTATACGATCGATTGAAAGCCGCGGGCGACAAACAGCTTCACTACATCCATGCGTCGCACCTGCTCGGTGGTGACGGCGAGGATACGGTCGACGGCACGCACCCCAACGATCTTGGTTTCATGCGCATGGCGCAGGGCGCGACGCCGATTATCCGCGCAGCATTGCGCGGCGCGGGCTTGGCGCTGCCGGATGATGCGGGCTTCGTGCCGCTCTTTGACGGTAAATCGCTGGCCGGCTGGGCGCCGCACGACGGCATGCCACCGCTGCACCTCGCGGGGAAATGGTGGGTAGAGGACGGCCAGTTGCTCGGGAAGCAGGATCCGCCGGGCAAGGGTGGGCTGTTGTGGGTGGACAAGCCGTTCACGGATTTCGTGCTGAAACTGCAGGTGAAGCTGAGCTATCCGATGGATAGCGGGATTTTCCTGCGCGTGGGCCCCGATGGTCGCAGTCACCAGATCTGTCTCGATTACCGTCCGGGTTCGGATGTCGGCGCCGTGTTTATTCCGTTCATCGGCCATGCTTATGTTTACCGAAATCAGGAAGGCGCCAAACTGGTGCGACCCGATGATTGGAACGACGTCGAAGTGCGCATGGAAGGTGAGCCTGCGCGAATCCGGATATGGATGAACGACCGCCTGCTCACGGATTTTCAGCACACGGAGAAAACGACGCAGGGCATTCCGACCTCCGGCGGTATCGCGCTGCAGATTCATCCGGACATCCCCAACAATACGGTCTGGAAACCGGATGGCGTCGTGCGATTTCGAAACATTCTGATCAAGGAGCTGAAATGAGACTGCTGCTCGGATCGAGGTGGAGCGGCTTGACCTCAAGCCGCTTGGTAGTGGAAGACGTGACGCGTGCGCGAAACGGTCACGGGTCCTGCGGCGGCCAATCCAGCGGCTTGA
>JANPIT010000331.1:0-2743 GCA_031425115.1 Opitutaceae bacterium
TCGCCGCGCTCGAGGACAAGTCGCACATCCAACGCACACACGGTGGCGCGATGCTGACCGAGCGGATGATGCTCGAGTTCGACTATCGCGATCGCCGGGAGCACAACCGCGCCGCGAAGTGCGCCATCGCAGCTGCCGCGCGCAAGCTGGTGCAACCCGGCCAGCGCCTCATCCTCGACACCGGCACGACGACGCTCGAGCTCGCCTCGCTTTTGAAAGATGGCGAAGGCCTGACCGTCATCACCCCGAGTCTCGCGGTCGCCTCGGAGCTGCAACATTCCGCGGGCGTCGAAGTCATCCTGCTCGGCGGCGTCATACGCCGGGGCAGTCCCGATCTGACCGGCCCGGCCACCGAGCACTGCCTCGAATTATTCGCCGCCGACCTCGCCTTCCAAGGCGCCGACGCGATCGGCGTCGATGGCTCCATCTACAATTCCGATCTGCGCCTCGCCCGCGTCGACCAATTGATGCGCAAGGTCGCCACCCGCTGCTGCGTTCTCGCCGATCACACCAAGATCGGCCACACCGCGCTCGCGCGCTCCGGATCGCTGGCGGACGTCGACACGTTCATCACCGACAAAAAAGCCCCCGCCGCTGCGCTGAAGCACTTCGCCAAGCTCGGCGCCAAAATCGTGACCGTTTCACCCTGACTTATTTCGACCATGAGCAACTCCGTTCTCGAAACATTTTCCACCCTCGAATGGGGCCGCGTCGATCTCACGCGCGTGCCGCACCTGCCCGTCCCGCCGCCGGGACCGCAGTCGAAGCACTACCACGATCGCTGCACGAAGTTTTTCAAGGGCCTGAGTAGCCAGGTGAAACTCTTCCCCGTTTCGTTCGAGTCCGGCAACGGCTGCGTCCTGCGCGACGTCGATGGCAACGACTACATCGATTTCTCCTCGGGCATTTATGTGACGACGCTCGGTCACTGTCACCCGAAGATCAGCGAGGGCATCGCAAAGGCTGCGTCGCAGTTGATGAACGCGCACGACTTCACGACGCCGATCAAAACGGAGTTGATGGAGAAGCTCGCGTCGATCCTTCCGGGCGATCTGAACGGTTTTCAGCTCTACGATTCCGGCACCGCCGCGGTCGAAGCCGGTATTCGCGTGTTGCGCGCGGCCACCGGAAAGCACGAGACCATAAGCTGCTTCAACGATTTTCACGGCAAGACCTACGGCGCCGTTTCTCTCGGGCACATCCGCTCGCACGTCTACGGCGCAACCCGTGCGCCCGGTGCGCACATGGTGCCGCGTCCCGACGCTTATCGCCCGATGTGGACGAAGCCCGACGGCACGATCGATACGGACAGCTACATCGAATTCTACGGGCAGTATCTCGACAAAGCCACGATCGGCTCGGTCGCAGGCTTCGTCCTCGAGCCGATTCAGGGTTGGGGTGGCTCCGTGATGCCACCGGACGATTTTTTCCCGAAGCTCCGCAAATTCTGCGACGACCGGAAAGTGCTTCTGATGGCCGATGAAGTGCTCACGAGTTGGGGTCGCACGGGCAAATTTCTCTGCATGGAGCACTGGGGCGTCGTCCCGGATGTCGTCACCATGGGCAAGGGTTTTGGTAATGGTTTTCCGGTGACGTGCGTCGCCGTGCGCGAGCCGTTCAAGGAGAGCTTCGAGAGCATCTCTGCCTCCAGCAGCTACGGCGGCAACCCAATGGCCTGTGCCGCCGCGCTCATCTCGACCCAGGTGATCGAGGAGGAGAATCTCCTCGAGCACGCCACGCACCTCGGCGAAATCGCGTTGCGCCGGATGGAGAAAATGAAAGCCACCCACAGAATAATCGGCGATGTCCGCGCCAAAGGCTGTCTGATGGGCATCGAGCTGGTGAAGGACCGCACCACCAAGGAGCCCTTCGACAAGGCGGGCACGCTGGTTTATCAGAAAGCGTTCCGCAAAGGCCTGGCCTGGATCCCAGCGGGGCACATCCTGCGGATGAGTCCGCCCATCGTAATGGACGAAGCCACGCTCCTGAAGGGCCTCGATCTCATCGATGAGGCCATCGGCGAAACGGCTAAGGAACTCGGCCATTCCTAACGCTAACGATTCAGACTGTTGAACCGCGGATTTCGCGGATGGCGCCGATAAAACCTCAAAAACATCCGCGTTATCCGCGTAATCCGCGGTAAAAAACCTTCGCCCTCCATGAAAGCTTTCCGCCTCAACCGCCTTTTCCATCCCCGCTCGCGCCGCTGCTTCGACGTCGCCATCGATCACGGGTTCTTCAACGAGCACTCGTTTCTCGGCGGCATCGAAAATCTCGAACAAGCGGTCGCCGTCGTCGCCGCCGCGGGGCCCGACGCGATCCAGCTCACCATCGGCCAGGCGCGCCATCTGCAAAAGCTGCCCGGGCGCTTCAAGCCATCGCTCGTGCTGCGCACCGATGTCGCCAACGTCTACGGCAAAAAACTCCCGCGCCGGCTCTACAGTCGAATGATCGAAAACCCGGTCGAGCAGGCTGTGCAGCTAGACGCCGCATGTATGTGCGTGAATCTGTTTCAAATTCCCGACGAGCCCGAAGTCGGTGAGGCCTGCATCGAAAACATCCTCCGCCTCAAGCCGCTCTCCGATCGACTCGGCATGCCGATGATGGTCGAACCGCTCGTGTTTCAACCGAATGAAAAAGCGGGCGGCTATATGGTCGATGGTGACGAAAAGAAAATCATTCCGCTCGTCCGACAGGCAGTTGAGCTCGGTGCCGATATCATCAAGGCTGACCCGACCGACGA
>JANPIT010000332.1:0-7618 GCA_031425115.1 Opitutaceae bacterium
AGCAGATAGTCCGGCATCGTGCCTGATCCGGTGGTCGTGATACTGTATTGCCCATGCGTCAGCCGTTCGAGCATGCCAGGCAGCTTTGATGCCGGCCGTGTTGGATCGAGCGATACGGTCCAACTGCCTCCCACCCCGATCGGCACCCGCCCCTGAAAGTAATATCCAAAAAAACGCGGCGGCAGAAATCGGCCTGTCGTGCGCAAGCGCCGCAGTTGCTCATCCACCAGCGGGACAAACCCCACGACCCAGGGAAAATCGCCGGGAAGTTGGAAACCAGTCAGAGGGATCAGGACGTTCGCAGTCATGGGTGGCTTTCTCAGTGTTAACGGCGCGTTGGGGTTCGCACTGAAGTCTGCCCGTGAGCTTGCCGCACGCCCATCGACCATCACCCTTTTCCCGTGTTCCTCGCGGACAAAATGCAACGTGCAGTGGATGACCTCGCCATGCTCGACGATCCGCAGGAACGCCTCTCGGCGCTCGTCGATCGCGCCCGGCGGTTATCCCCACTTACCCCGGAAGAGCGCAGTGCGGCGAACCGGGTGCACGGCTGCGTGTCCGTCGTTTGGCTCGTGTCCACGACGCGCCATGGCTGCTGCTTTTTCCGCAGCGACGCCGAATCCCCCATCGTGAAGGGGCTCGTCGCGTTTCTCTGCGATTTTTTTGATGGCGCGCCTATCGCCGAACTGGCGACGAGTGATTTGGAGCCGCTCGATGTTCTCCACATCACGCGCAACCTCTCCCCGACCCGTCGCAACGGCCTCGCCGCCGTGCGCCGCGCGATTCGCGATTACGCGCAACGGGCTCTCCCCGGAACCGCGTCGAGTTCAGAAGCGACGAAACCGGAAAACCAGCCGCCACGAAACTAGATCGCCCGGATTCGTGGCTTCCTGGTTTTTAACGTAGACTCTCTGTCTTTCCCCCGGTGTTCCACGACGCGCACAATCACCTGCAAGACGCGTGGCTCACCCCGCACCGCGCGCAGATGTTCATCGATCTCGCGCAGATCCCCGTGCGCAGTGCAGTCGTTAATGGCACGGCGGAAAACGACTGGCCCGAGGTGTCGGCGTTTTGCTCCAGCCGCTCGCTTCACTCGTCACTTCACCCGCAACTTCTACTCCGTCCGAGTTACGGACTGCATCCGTGGCAGGTAGGCAACGCCAGCTCGCACTGGCGCGATACGCTGCGCCGTCACCTGGATGCCGAACCGCAGGCCGTCATCGGTGAGATTGGTCTTGATCGCTGGATCATCGAAGGCGCCCGGCCCGATGATTCCCGCCTCGTCGGTCTACAGCGCGCTTCACTCGACGAACAACGTGCGGCTTTTGTTTGGCAACTCACGCTTGCCGCGGAGCGCAATCTCCCCGTGACGATCCACTGCATCGATGCCTGGGGCGCGCTCCTCGACGTTTTGCGCGCCACGCCGCGCCCGGCCCGGGGCTTCCTCCTGCACGCTTACGCCGGCTCAGCCGAGCTCGCGCGTGAGTTCGCGACGCTCGGCGCCTATTTCTCCTTCAACGGAAATTTCCTCGCGCCGGGCGCCGGTGCCGGCGCGCGAGCTCCCGATCGGAGCGCCCCCCGCCGGGAGGTATTCCGCCTCCTCCGCGCGGACCGCGTTCTGGTCGAGACGGACGCACCCGCCATGCCTCCGCCCGCGAACCATCGCCCGTATTCACTTCCTGGACTCGCCAACGGCACCTCCCTCCATCATCCGGCCAATATCGCCGCCGCCTATGCCGGGCTCGCGACCCTTCGCTCCGAGCCCATCGAAGCTCTCGCCGCCCAGGTAGAGCGTAATTTTTTTGCTCTCTTCGGCGCCACCCCGGCCTAGCGTTTGCAAATGCACCGCCTGCTTCTCCTCGCTCTCCTCCTTCTGCCCACCGCCGTTCGCGCGCTGCCTCCCGAGCAGGAAAAGTTTTGGCGTGAGCTGCAGGCGCTCTGCGGGAAATCGTTTGCGGGCAAAATTGCCGAGAGCACCAGCGCGACCGATGCCGCCTTTGCCGGACAGACGCTCGTCATGCACGTGCGCAAGTGCAGCGAAAATGAAATCCACGTGCCCTTCCACGTGGGCAGCAATCGCTCACGCACCTGGATTATCACGCGCACCACGCAAGGCCTGCGCCTCAAGCACGATCATCGACACGAAGACGGCAGCGCCGATAAAATCACCCAATATGGTGGCGATACGGCGACCGCCGGAACGCCGACCCAGCAGGATTTCCCCGCCGATCCTTTGACGGTCGAGCTGATCCCTGCCGCGAAAACCAACGTGTGGTCGTTCATTTTCGCACCGGAAAAAACGCTCAGCTACCGACTCGTGCGCGCCGCCGAAGGCCGCCGGTTCCGCGTGGAGTTCGACCTCACTCAGCCGGTGACGGCGCCACCGGCACCGTGGGGGCACCGCTGAGCAGCGCAATCACGCGCACCACCTCCGCGGCGGCGGCCAGACCGAAAGCGCCCGTCACAAACACCGCCGTGCCAAAGCCGCTCTCGCAATCCAGCTTCAGGTTGCTGCCCGGTTCTGCCGTAGCCGCACACGTCCCGTCGGCCCAGGGAAACACGGGCCGCTCGTTGGACCACACGCAGCGCACTCCCATCCGGGTGATGCCTTGGTGCGCTCCTGACGTAAAGCCGTGATCCCGGCGCAACCGTTTTCTCACCTGCCGGAGGAGTTCGTCGTTCCCCTCGCCAATATCCCCTGTGTGGATACGCGTGGGATCGCGTCGGCCTCCCGCCGCGCCTACGGTCAGCACCGGCATGCCCCGCTCGCGAGCGCCCGCGATGATCAGCGCCTTGTGCGACATCAGATCCACCGCATCTACGACGAAATCAAAACGCGGCGCGAGCAATCGCGCCGCCGTTTTATCCGTCAAAAATTCCAGCGCCGTCTCCACCCGGCATTCCGGATTGATCCGCCCGACCCGCTCCTTGAGCACCGTCGCCTTCGGCCGGCCGATCTCGCCGTCAATCGCGGGCAACTGCCGGTTCACATTGGTGATGCAGACATCGTCGAGGTCGACGAGCGTGAGTGCCCCGACCCCGCTCCGCGCGAGCCCCTCGACCGTCCAGGAGCCGACGCCGCCCAAACCGATCACACAGACATGCGCCGCCTGTAGCCGCTCGAGACCCGCGCGCCCGAACAAACGCCCCACCCCGGCAAAGCGGTCGAGGTAATCCGCTGAGAGCGCCTTGAGGGCCGCGTTGCCCGCATTCATGCGCTCACTCCTGCGGAAACTGGCGGCGCAACAAATCGGCCAAGCCAGCCTTGTCCATGCGACGCGCCGAAATGGCAATCATCGCATCGTAGAGCACAGGGTCCACCGCGCGATCATTACAACCGTTCAATACAAGAAACGCCATCGCAGTAGCGACCGCGGTGCGCTTGTTGCCATCGAGAAACGCCTGCGACTCGGCAACGTGAAAAGCATATGAGGCAGCGATGTCGAACAGGTCGCCATCCGCGTAAAGCCAGGTGTTTTGCGCCGCAGCCAAGGCCGATTCAATCGCCCCCTGATCTCGAGTTCCATCGATTCCCCCATGCTGCTCCAAAGAATAGCGATGCAACTCCATCACTTGCCGCAAAGAAAGAAACGCCGGCTCGTTAGCCTCGCTCATTCGGCCAGCCGGCGAAACAGCTCGTGGTGTTGCTCAAAAATTTTCGGCGCGATGTTCGCAAATTTCTCGTCAGGAATGTAGCGGATTTTTCGCTCTGTCACGTGAACCTTTTTCTGCTCCAGCAGCGCATAGACCTCCGCTCTCTGCTCCGGAGGCAGCTTCTCAATCATTTCAACAATTTCAGCGGCACTCATAACTTCCGAATGCTAACGCACTCGATCCCTCGCGCAAGCCCCGCATCTACCCCTCCCGCACACCCCAAAACAAAACGCCGGCACGCACTGTGCCGGCGTCGAATTTCCCCGCGCCTCGCGCGGCGCGCACGCTTACTTGATATTCAGCAGCCGCTTGATCATGCCCTCGAGCTGGTTCTGCGGCAGATCCGCCTGGAGCCGGCCCACCGGGCCACCCTGAATCGTCGTCTGCAGAATTCCTTTTTGGTCGAACACCATCAGGCGTGGCACGCCGTAGACATTCAGCTTCGGACTGAAGTCATTCTTGTAGATCTTCCCGTCGAAATAGATCGGCACATTCACCCGATTCTCCTTCACGAATTTCTTCAATTTCTCGCGGTCCTCTTCCTTGTCCATCGCCACTGTGACCAACTCAAAGCCCTTCTTCTTGTAGTCGCCGTAAAGCTGCCGCAACTGCTCCAGTCGATCCGTGGAGCCCTTGTTGGTGCTGGCCCAGAAATACAACGCGACCACTTTGCCGCGGAGCTGCGCAAAGTCCGTCTCCTTGCCATCGAGACCGGTGAACTTCAGCGCAAACGGTTCCTTCTTCACCTCGAGGATGTTCAGTTCCTCGCGCGCCATGTCCTTAATCCCCTTTTCCTTGTGCTCCATGAGCTTTTTCGCCTGCTCTTCGGCCCGCGGGCCCGGCGCGCTCAAAGCGATCAAGTGCAAATACGAGCGCTCGCGATCCGTGAGAAACCGCGCCCCGCCTGGCGTGGCAGTAAGCTCATCGATCTTCTCGCGGAAGTTCGCCAGGTTGTCGCGGCTGATCGTCTCGCGCACCTCGAAGTCAGCAATCGCAGCTTCGACGCCCGCCAGCGCGGCCTTCGCATTGTCCGACACGCCTTCCTTGTATTTCTGGTTGGCGACCTCGAGCTTCAAAAACGAGAGGTAGGATGTCCTCATCGCGGCCTCCTTCTTGTCGATCCCGTTGCCGTAGAAAGCTAGATTGTTAACCGCCGTGTTCACCTGGCCGTGAGTCGGGTTCTGGGTGATATACGCGATACCCGCCGCGATCACCCGTTGAAAGCGCGCCTGATCCTTGGCTCCCGGATCGGTGCGGGCTTTGTTGAATTCATCGTAGGCCAAATCCGCCGCCGACTTCGGAGCGGGTGCTTTCTTTTCGTCTTTTTTCTGGGGAGCCTGCGCGAGCGCGCCGTTCGCCAAAGCGAACGAGCAAATGAGAGCAATGACAGGGATATTGAATTTCATGGGGCAGAGGGGAGATTCGACGCGACCCGCATCGACTAGGGCGCTGCCCCCGCGCGAGCAAGAATAACTCACCGCGCGCGGCCTCACCCGCCTTGTCTCCGACGCGTTCCCCCTCAAGTAATCGCGCCTCCTCTCCCCATGCCGCTCCTCGTTGTCCACGTTCACGTTCGCGTGAAACCCGATCATATCGCCGCGTTCCAGGCCGCGACCCTCGCCAACGCGCGCGCTAGCGTGCAGGAATCCGGCATCGCGCGCTTCGACCTCGTCCAACAGGTCGACGATCCGACACGCTTCGTGCTCGTCGAAGTCTACCGCGATGCCGCCGCCCCCGCCGCGCACAAAGAAACGACACACTACGCCGCGTGGCGTGACACCGTCGCCTCAATGATGGCTGAGCCGCGCACGAGCGTGAAGTTCGGCACCGTTTTCCCCGACGACCGCGAATGGTAAGTGGAGCCGCCATGGGTTTTGAATTCGCCACTGCCACCCGCGTGATCTTCGGCGCCGGCACGCTGACCGGGATCGGCCCCATCGCCCGCGAGTTCGGACGTTGCTCGCTCGTGGTTACCGGACGCGATGCCACGCGGGCTGCGCCGTTGCTCGAGCACCTGGCCGCTGCAGGCCTCAGTGTTAGTCAGTTTGCGGTCACGCACGAACCCACGGTGGAAGACATCACGCGCGGCATCGCCCAAGCGCGGGCGGCGGACTGCGAATTAGTCATCGGCTTCGGTGGCGGGGCCGCGCTGGACACCGCCAAAGCCATCGCTGCGACGGTCACTAACCGCGGCGCGTTGCTCGATTACCTCGAAGTCGTCGGGCTCGGTCAGCCCCTGACCCGCCCCGGTCTCCCGTGTATCGCTATTCCAACGACGGCCGGCACGGGCGCTGAAGTGACGCGCAATGCCGTGCTCGCCGCGCCGGTCCCGCGCCAACGCGACGGCCCCGCGCGTCGGGTAAAAGTGAGCCTGCGCAGCCCGCATTTGCTCCCGCGGGTCGCGCTGGTCGATCCCGTGCTCACCTACGATATGCCCCCGGCCCTCACGGCAGCGACCGGCCTCGATGCCCTCACCCAACTCATCGAGCCCTACGTTTCTTCTCGTGCGAATCCGTTGACCGACGCCTTTTGCGTCGATGGCCTCCGCCGCGTGGCGCGGTCGTTGCGCACCGCCGTCGAGGACGGCCACCACGCCACGGCCCGCGAAGATATGGCGCTCGCCAGCCTCCTCGGTGGCCTCGCGCTCGCGAACGCCGGTCTCGGCGCTGTCCACGGTTTCGCCGGCCCGATCGGCGGCCTGTTTTCGGCTCCGCATGGTGCCGTTTGCGCCGCGCTGCTGCCGCACGTCACCACCGCGAATCTTGCCGCGCTTCGCGCCCGGCAGCCGTCCGCAATCGCCCTCGCGCGTTACGACGAAGTCGCCCGCCTGCTCACCGGCCGTCCGCATGCCAACGCCGAGGATGGCGTGCGCTGGCTCCGCGACCTCAACGCCGACCTCCGCATTCCTTCGCTCGCGCATTATGCGATCACCTCAACGAACTTTCCCACCATCGTCACCGCCTCGCTAGCCGCCAGCAGCATGAAGGCCAACCCGATTGTGCTCACCCCGGACGAGCTGTCGGCGATCCTGGCCCAAGCCGTCTAAAGCTCGCCCTGCCGGCGGACAGCTTGGCCAATCCGCCGATGCCGGCGGCGCGACGTTCTCCCGCGTTCACGTCGCCAGCAAACGCTCCACCGCCGCGATCGCCGCGCGCTCGCGGTTAGGCCAGTCGCCGCGGATTTCGACGAAGGGCAACTGGCGCGATTCCAGTGCATCACGCCACATCAACCGCGTGCGCTGCCGGCCGAGCGAATCTGGAAAACAGCGCTGTGGGTCCGGGGCAAACGGCACGTCGGCATCGCACAGGAGATACATCGCCACCCGCCGCGCCCGGTGGTCCGCCTTGGTTCGCACCCAGCCAGGACACGCTCCCGGAAAGAGCAGATCGTTCCACAGCACACAGGTCAGCAGGTCTGTATCGAAAAACACCACACGCTGCGCCTTCGCCGCTGCCGCTTCTTCGTTTGCCATCTGCCCGCGATCGATCGTGTCGAGGTCCATTGCCGTGATCCCGCCATGCAAATCCCAAAACGCGCGGGCATACTCCGTCGACCACGGCTCCCCGAAATGCGCCGCAAGCTTCCGCGCGAGCTGCGTTTTCCCCGTCGATTCCGTCCCCGTCACCACGATGCGCCGGATCGGTTTCATGCGCGCCACGCCTTCCACCAAGCCCGCCAGCCGACGAGCCCGAGCACCAGATAAATTCCGAAAAGGAATGCAGTGTAGGCGAGCTCCGCGCTCCAATAGGCGGGAATCGCGATCAGGTTCGCCGCGGTGAAGAACGCCCAGTTTTCCAGCTTCTTCCTCGCCTGGAGGAATTGTCCCGCCACCTGCAGCATCGCGATCGCCGCATCACGCCACGGCATCAGCGTGTCCGTCCAGAGCTGAGCCGCCAAGGCCCACGCAATTGTCGCCGCTGCTGTCGCTGCCACCATGATGATTCGCCCGCGCGGGGCCAGCGTC
>JANPIT010000333.1:0-6433 GCA_031425115.1 Opitutaceae bacterium
AGGATCCGTATTTCGTCCGCGATGCCGCCGGGCGCCGCGCGAAGCGGTTGCCGGAGATCGGCAAGTATCTGCATGCGGAGGATGATTCCGGGTAACTCGGAAGCCGAGAAGTCAGGGGCGTATTTCGGTTACGTGCGAGAGCGCTCGGACCGCATATTCACTCACGCGGCAGCCGCGCCCAAACGGAACTGAGGAAATCGGTTTACCGCGGATTACGCTGATCGCGCGGACAAGGCAGCGGCCGTTGAACGCCATCCGCGCAATCGGCGTAATCCGCGGTCAAAAAATTCCGGTTCGATTCATGGTTTCCTGGCTTCTGAATTCTCCTAATCGTTTTTCCGATCGAAGTGCGCTTGGTAGTCCGGCGCGCTCATGAGTTGCCAGAGTCGAGAACCGAACTGCGGGCGTGGCAGGTAGAGTAGGCCGCAAATGCGGCTGAGCAGCCGGCCGGGCGGTGCACCGAGCCAGACGAGTGTCCCCGCGCCGACGTAAAGCGCCGCGAGGCCACCCGCGATCGTGTAGGTGCGCGGACCGAATTCGATGTGGGGCAGCCCGCGCGTGATCCACCACAACAACCCGAGCGAGAGCGCGATGGCCGCGCCGACCAACCAGTGCGTGCGAGCCACCAGCGCGACGGAGGGCGGCGGGCTGCGCATCGAGAAACAGCCGAGAGCGGCAGGAGCTTATTCTTACTTCGCGGTCGCGGCGGCGACGGCGGCGACAAATGCGCGGGCCTTGGCGGTGATCGCGGCCCAGTTCTTTTCCTTGAACGCTTTCGCGTCGACGAGCGAGCTGCCCGCAGCGGTGGCAAACGCACCCGCCTTGAGGAAGTCGCCCACGTTATTCTCATTCACGCCGCCGGTCGGCACCATCTCGACGTGCGGGAGCGGGGCTTTGACGGATGTGATATAGCCGGGGCCGAAGAACTCGGCGGGGAAAATCTTGGCCGCGTCAGCGCCGGCTTCCCACGCGTTGATGATTTCAGTCGGCGTAAACGCGCCGCTGAAAACGGGGACGCTGTAACGCTTGCAGAGCGTGATCACATCGGGGCGGAGGGCGGGCGTGACGATGAATTTGGCGCCGGCGAGAATGCCCACGCGTGCGGTCTCGGCGTCGAGGACCGTGCCGAGACCGAAAAGGAAATCAGGGAGCTCCGATGTCGCCTTTTCCAGCATGCGAATCGCGCCGGGAGTCGTCATGGTGAGCTCAATGCTGGTCAACCCGCCGGCCGCGAGCGCCTTCGCGCAATCGAGTAGGCCGTCCGGCGAATCCGCACGGATGAGGGCGATGACTTTCTCGGCTTTGATCTTCGCGAGGATGGCGTCTTTTTTCATGACGGCCGAAGTGTGGGAGTAGCGCTCCCCGAGGGGAATCAATTTTCTCGCGCCAGCGCCAGCGACGGCGGCTGTGTCTCTGGCCCGTCCCTCATTGCCCGGGTGGTGGAATTTGAAGACACGCAGGTCACAGAACTCTAAATGGTCTTTTTACCATTTGTCTCACATTGTCTGATACGCATTGTCAGAGGTAAATTGAGCGAAAAATAGGATTCGGATTTCGCCAAAAGTCGCTGAAATAGGCTCAATTTCTGCGAAAAGTGTAGAAAGGGAGGTGTAGAAAATAGTTTTTTTATTTAGACCTGTGCGCCACGTCCTCCGACAGAGGAGAATCGATGCGGCATTAGGTCCAAGACCTCCGCCTTTTCCCTCGTGGAATTTCTACACCTTTCTACACCAAATTTTTCGTGCTATTCCGCCCGTCCGGAATTGCGGTCGCAAAAAGAGGCCCCAGGTGTGTCAGGCGCTAACCAATTCAACGGATGCGGAGAGTTTACGGCGAGGGGAGCGGCGTTTGCCGTTCGGCGTAATGTTGAGCTGGAGCGAACGCCCGGTGGCCTCGACGTAGCGGGTGATCGTGGAGAGACGCACGTCTTCCCCGTGATTTTCGAGGCGGGACAGCGCGGTCTTTTGCATTTTCACGCGCTTGGCAAACTGCGAAAGGGTCAGGCCGGATTTTTCGCGGTGCTCGGCCAGCAGCATCCCGATGGCGAACTTGCCGTAATTGTCTTCAAAGTTTGCCCACGCCTGCGGGCTGCGGGCTTTGCGTTCACTGATGAATTTTTCGATGTCGCTCATGGTTATGGCGGCTAACATCTCAGCCGGGGAAAATCGACTTTTGGGACGCGGGACTCAAGTCGTGCCGGACGGCGGTGGGGTCACTGGGCTCGGAAGGCCGTCGAGGAAACGACGCACGGCAATTTGAGCGGCGTCCGGCGCGGTGAAGAAACTGGCAGGGATAAGTTCACGAAAATCGAACTTGTGGATACGGGCAGCATTTCCGGACGCACTCGACTGCGCGACTTCACGGGCATAGTCGATGCCGGCGACGAGGTTCTTGAGCGTAATATTGCCGGTGCGGTGTTCCGCGAGGAGTTCATTGAATCGTTGCGGGACGATCTGCATCAGCATCCGCGCATGTTTGAGATCCTGCGGCCGATCCTGGTCAACGAGCGAGATGAGATTGTAGAGCTTCGCCTTCAGCAGAACGAGCGGGGCAGGAATGCGATAGCGCTCACGCGGTGCAAGTTCAACGAGGGTGCTCAGGTTGAGGTCGCTGGCGGAGAGACCATTTACTTCGTTCAAGACCTCGATGGTCAAAGGGTGCTGATCGGCCGAGCTGGATTTTGTGAGGATGGCGACGGCGATCGAGTCGCGCTCGGTGCTCAGCCGGCAATCCCAGCCTGCGCGTCGCGCCAGCGTCTCGGCGAGGGCGCGCGTGCCGTAAATGTCGGCGTCAACACTGGTGAACGGCACAAATTGGTGGAGAGCGGGAAGATCGGCCGCGTAGATTTCGGCCCAAATATTGACCGCCTGGCCGCCGACGATGAGAGGCATCTCGTCCGCGGAAAGAATGGCGGCGAAGTCGCCGGGAGAGCGTTGCGGACGCGGCTCGGCGTCAGGCATACTGCTCGTGACGCACGATGCGGCAGTTCTTCGGATCGACCCGCACCGCTGCATTCATTTCTTGAAGCTGCTGAGGTGTGACGAGGTTTAGATCGAGACGTGCCTGATCGTGCGCGCGCACCTCCGCCTTCCAAGCGTGAAAGTCGGCAACGGTGCCGGTCCTCACGGCTGGACGAGGTGTGGCGGGATTCTTGCGCAGAGCCGTCAGAAAATGTTGATGTGCCTTGCTGAACGTCACACTGCAATCGTAAGCGCGACGGTTCATCGGTCAACCGACTTTCGGGCGATGCGGCTCGTCCGGGGCGAGTTTAACGCCAGGCGCATGTCTGGTTTCCATCAAAGAGCGGGAGACTCGCGCAGCCAGTGCACGAATTGCGGACAAATCGCGCTCCACGCTTCGGGCCTATTTCGATTTGCGGTTCTGCGCCATAGTGGGCGCATGAACTCTGAAATTTCATCCTCTGCTCTCATCGCAGCAGAAGTCACCCAGCCGACCTCCCCGCTCGAAACCCTCACTTACTCCGTCATCGAAACGGCCCGCGTGGTGTCAAACCCGACGGTCAGGACACCCACCATTTTCCCGTCGGCATCACTAACAATCGGGTAGGCCGTCAGCTGGTAGTGCCTGTCCCCGTCGGAACGTTTGAAGCCGATGAGGCGCGAGACGCGGCTCATTCTCTTCAGCGCGTCCCGCTTCATCTGCATGAACTCTCGGGCCTCTTTCTGAGAAATGAGTTCGTCGTCTCGTTTCCCAACGACCGCCGTGCTGTCGAAGTCCGGGTGCGGGTTGTCGATCCAGACGTAGCGCAGCTGCGGGTCCACCTCGGCGACCACCACACCGAGCCGCCGCATCGTTTTCCGCAAGCCGGGGACATTAGTCTAGCGCGCCGGCCCTCCTCCAAGTTCACCCTCGGTTCTGATTGTCGCGGTTTTTCCATAAGAGCCGCAGGCGAGCAGCGACCCGGATTTACGCAGGGGGCTCGGTGTCCGGCAATACCGCCCGACCCGCGAAAGTGTCGGCGGCGCGGCGGGCGTAGCCCCGGATCGCCTCGACGCGCGAGTCGGGCCTCGAGCGTCGCTGCCATCTTCACCAGCGAGTTCCAGTTCCTCGGCCGCGCGAGTCCATCTCAAAGGAGCCTCCGCGCGAGTTTGGCGCGTCACCGGGACTCACGACGACACGGACTGCGAAAGGAACGCGCTTCTTTCGCGTAACGTTACGCATTCGAGATGCCTTGTAAGATCGCCGCTGTCCGAGGAGATTTTCACCTGTAAATCGCACCGGAAAAATGTCCGCAGCCGCCGATATACGCACCCGTCTCGGCCGGCTCACACTTCGGCTTGGCTTCGCCGCGTTTGGGTTGATGACCGCGGACACGTCAGCGCAAGTGGTCTGGGATGCCGGGGCCGGCACAGGAAACTGGGCAGACGCCAACAACTGGAGCACCAACACCGTCCCGCTTGCCAGCGATGCGATTCAATTTGCCGGCACGTCACAGACCACGGTCGCCACCGGCACCAACCGCACGCTCACCACGCTCGAGTTCAACTCCGGAGCCAGCTCCTTCACGGTCAATAGCAACACGCTCACGATCAACGGTGGCTCGGTCGCCAATAATTCCACCAATCTCCAGACTATCACCAGCGGAATTACGCAGGGCGCGGCCACCACCTACAACGCTGCGAGCGGTAGCCTCGCCTTCACGGGCGCCATCAACAACGGCGGCAACCTCCTCACGACGTCGGGCAGCACCAACATTTCCTTCACCGGTATCGTCAGCGGTGGAGGGGGGCTCAGCCAATCCAGCACGGGCACCACGACACTTTCCGGCGCGAATACTTTCACCGGCGCCACGACCGTCGCTTCCGGCACGTTGCGCGCTACGTCAAGCGCGTCCGCCCTTGGTGCAGGCACACTGACGCTTTCCGGCGGGGCACTCCAGTTGGCAAATGACAGCGGACTCAACTTCGGCCGCGGCACCACGCTGACAGCCGACACCACCGTGACCTCGGATCGCCTCGCGGCAGGCGCAGGTGTCACGCACACACTCGGCACGCTTGCCATCGGCGCAAACACGCTCATTGCCACCGCGGGCTCCAATGTTTCTTCCGGCACCGCTGGCCTCACGTTCGGTGCCACCACTCTCTCAGCCTCCGGCGCTACCTTTTCGGCCAACTCCGGCTCGCTCCTCACCCTTGGCGCCCTCAGCGGTGCGACCTACGGGTTTACCGTGAACGGCGCCGGCAACACCACGCTCGTCGGCATCGTCGACACGACGACCGGTGACATCACCAAAGCCGGGACCGGCACGCTCACGCTCTCGGCCGCCAACACGTTTTCCGGCGGCCTCACCATCAAGGCGGGCACCGCTAGCGGCACAAGCAACGCCGCTGCTTTCGGCACCGGCGCCATCGCCCTCGGCGACACCTCTGGCTCTGCGAATGCCACGCTCAACGGCGGTTTCGCGGGCACGTTCGCCAACGCGATCAATGTCGTATCCGGCAGTTCGGGCACCGCCACGATTTCCAATTCTGCCGCCAGCATTTTCAGCGGAGCCATCACGCTCAATAAAGACCTCACGCTCGCGCCCACCCTCACCAGTCTTCTCACCCTCGGGGGTGGCATCACCGGCACGGGAAATCTCACCATCGCCGGCACCGGCACCACCGCCGCGACGACGCTTTCCACCAACTCGGTCAACCACGCCGGGACCATCACGAATCAGGGCACCAATACCGGCACCACCACGATCAGCGCCGTCATCGGGCCCAACGTCACCGGCGTCGTCCAAAACAGCCCCACCTCCCAGCTCACGCTCTCCGGCAACAACAGCGCGTTCAGCGGCGGGGTGACCGTTCGGGCCGGCATCGTGAGCGGCACCACCAGCGCCAACGCCTTTGGCAGCGGCAGTATCACGCTTGGCGATACATCCGGCGCCGCTAACGCCACGCTCAATGGCGGCTTTGCCGGCACCTTCGCCAACGCGATCAACGTCACCGCGGGCAACACGGGCCTCGCCACCCTTGCCGGTTCCACGACCACCACCTTCAGCGGCGCTGTTACGCTCAACACCCACGACCTGCGGCTCGCACCCACGAGTTCCACGCTCACGCTGAGCGGCGGCATCAGCGGCACGGGCAACGTGACGTTTGCCGGCACTGGCACTTCCGCCGTCACCGTGTCGACGACGACGGTCAATCCCGTTGGCACCCTCACAAATCAGGGCACCACCACCGGCATCACCACAATCAACACCGTGATCGGCCCCAACGTCAGCGGCGTCACCCAGGCCAGTGCGACCTCCCAGCTCACGCTGAGCGGGCTCAACACCTTCACCGCTCCGACCACCATTTCCTCGGGCACCTTGTCCGTAAACTCCCTCGCCAATGTCGGTGCGGCCAGCGCGCTCGGGGCGCCTACCACGGTCGGCAACGGCACTATCTCCATCGGCAGCGGCGCCACGTTGTCCAGCAGC
>JANPIT010000334.1:0-5738 GCA_031425115.1 Opitutaceae bacterium
CGTCTCCAGATTTTCGATTCGGCGCAGCGCGCCGTGCTCGGCAACGATAACTGGGGCCAGGCCGACTTCCTCGGTGAACTGGTGCAGGCTTCGAGTTACGTCGGCGCCTTCGCCCTCGAGCCCGGCAGCCGCGATGCCGCCACGCTCAGCCTCCTCGATCCGGGCGCCTACACGATCCACTTGAGCGGCGCGGGCACCGCCACGGGTGAGGCGCTGGTCGAAGTTTACGAAGTCCCGTAAGGAGAGTTTCTTGTTTCACCTTAGCCGGACGAGCCTTGGCTCGTCCGGCTTTTTTTTGGCCGAATCGAACCCCCGAGCCGCTTCAAGACCCGCGCACCGGCCGCCATTGACGCACCGCGCGCCGCGGTGTGGATTGGCAGGATGTTCACCATCATCGGAGGCGACGGCAAGGAATACGGACCCGTCGGGGTCAGCCAGATCCGCTCGTGGCTCGTGGCTGGTCGTGCCAGTCTGGATACAAAGGCTCGCGCCGTGGGCGCGGACGATTGGCGGACGCTGGGGGAATTCCCCGAGTTCAACGACGCGCTCGACACGCCGCCCCCGCTGCCCCCGAGCCTGCACGAACCCGTCGCCACGCCTGTTGCCGCGATTGACACGCGGGACCTCGCCTCCCGCGGCGTGCGCACCGGCGCCGCGCTGCTGAACGCCGTGATCTACTTCGTTTGCACGATCCCCGGCTCCGTCGTCATGAGCCGCAAGCTGATCGAGCAGAACCCCGAACTCGCCAAGGGCGGCTTCCCTCGGATCGACCAACTCGACCTCAAACCGCTCGTCGAAGGTGTGATGTGGGTGTGGGCCGGTTTGCTCACCGCCATGCTGCTGCAGTGCTTTATCATCGCCCTCCGCGGCCAGAATTTCGGCAAGGTGTTGCTCGGCGCCCGCGTCGTGCGCGTGGCCGATGGGAAGCCGGCGGATTTTGTCCACGGCGTGCTGCTGCGTTTTCTCCTGCCCGTCGCGATCGTAATCCTGCTCAACGCCACGACCATGGTGCTCGGTTTCGTGTTTCTCGCGATCGATTACAGCTTCATGTTCCGCGCGGACCAACGCTGCCTGCACGACTTGATGGCCGGCACCAAAGTGGTGCGCGCGTAAGGAGAACCACAGCGGTATAGCCGCATGCATGTCAGTTGACCGAGGTGGGCCGTGCACTCCGTGCGCGGCGGGTCGACGGACGCGCCCTCAACCGCGCGCGGAGCGCACGGTCCACCTTAGAGTGCGCGCCCCTGCGCAGTGAGTTTCGTCTCCGACTGCCTGCCGCCCGGCCGCCTCAAACCACGCGGTCCACCATCGCCTCACCCCGCTCGAAGGCCGCGAGATTTTTCAGGAAATGCTGCACGATCGCCGTATCCTGATCGTGGCGACCACCCGCCGTGTGCGGCGTGATGTAGCAGTTCGGCAGCTCCCAGAACGCGTTGTCCACCGGTAGCGGCTCCGTCTCGAACACATCGAGATACGCCTCGCTGATCCGGCCGGAACGCAGCGCTTCCAGGAGCGCGCGTTCATCGACGGTCGTGCCGCGGCCCACGTTGTAGAAACGCGCACCGGGCTTGCAGCACGCCAGTCGCCGCGCGTTCACGTAATTCCGCGTGCTCGCATTGTCGGGCAGGATATTCACGACGTGATCCGCCTCCGCCAATGCGCTGCTCACACTCTCCTCGGGAATAATGCGCACGCCGCGCTCGCTCCGCGTCTGACGCCGCACCGCGGTGAGCTTCATGCCGAACGGCGCGAGCAACTCTGCCAGCCGCCGACCGATCGCGCCGTAGCCCAGCATCAGCACCGATTGGCCGGTCAGCAGGCGCGAGTGATAGCGCCGCTCCGCGTAGTGCCACGCGTGGTCGTTCAACTGGTCGCGATACGAGGGCAACAGCCGCCGGCCCAACGCGAGCATCATGGCGAGCACATGCTGCGCACACGGATCAGCAAACACCTCCGAGACGTTGGAAAACGCCGCCCCGCGCGCGCGAAACGCCTCCTGAAACTCTGGCGTGTCGTAGCGCGTGTAGCCCGCCGTCGTCACCTCGACCCAACGGAGCTGCGGCAGCGCGATGCACTGCGCGGCATCAGGCTGACCAAAAGCAATGTCCGCCTGCGGCAAATCGGGATCCGCCTTCCCCGCATCGAGCACCGAGGCCGAAGCCGCCTTGGCATTGACGAGCGTGTGCTTCCGCGTGCCCTCGACGAGCAGCTGCGTATCGGCATCCGAAAACTTGGCGTTGGTCCAGATCGTGAGGCTCATAAGCAAAAACCTAAGCGCGAAGGCGCAAAGAAACACAAAGAAACGCAAAGAAAAATCCCGTCTTTGCGAACCTTTGCGGCTCTTCGCGTCTTTGCGCTTAGGTTCATCACTCCGTCTCCGAAAATTCACACAGCGTGTGCACTTCGAGGCCCTCTTCCCGCATCTTCGCCGAGCCTCCGAGCTCTGGCAGGTCGATCACTGCCGCCACGCCCACGACTTCCCCACCAAGCGAGCGGAAGAGTTTCGCGGCTGCGAGCAACGTGCCGCCCGTTGCGATCAGATCGTCGACGATGATCACGCGGTCGCCCGCCGCGCAGGCGTCGGCGTGGATCTCGATCGTGGCCGAGCCGTATTCGAGCGCGTAGTCGGCCGACACCGTCTTGTAGGGTAGCTTCCCCTTCTTGCGCACGAGTGCGAACGGCGTGTGTGTTTCAAACGCCACTGCGCCGCCAAGAATAAACCCCCGCGCGTCGACTGCCGCGATACGTTGCGCGCGCACGCGACGGGACTCGGTCGCGAGCGCCTGCACGATCGCGCGAAACGCATCGGGGTCGCCGAACAGCGTCGTCACATCGCGGAAATTCACCATCGGCTTGGGCCAGTCACGCACCGTGCGGACGCGGGCTTTGAGGAAGGTGGCGAGTTCGGCGGGGTTCATGCGGGGAAAAATCGCCGTGATGAGGAACGGCCGCGTTGTGACCAGCAAGGAAAAGGTTCCGATGGTAAGCACCGACCGGAAGGTGGGCCGTGCGCTCCGCGCGCGGCTGGGCGCGGCTGCGGCCAAAGTCGCAATCCGCCGCCCGCGGAGCGGCCGGCCCACCTCGAGCCATGGCCGCGCCCCGCCTCACCACCACCCCCGCTCCCCAGCCACGCGCAGCGCGTCGTCCAAGGGCGGCAAATACGGGTGCCACATCCGTTCCCATTCCAGGCTCACCGCCCCGCCGAACCCATCCGCGCTCAGCCGCGCGAGCAACGCCGCCGCCGGAAACTCACCCTCGCCCGGCAACACATAGGTCCACGCGTGCCGCGCGCTCGGCCGGCTCACGCTGTCTTTCACGTGCACGTGCACCACGCCGTCGCGAATCGCGCTCCACGTGTCGACCGGATCCTCGTCGCCCTTCTTCCATGTGTGATGCGCGTCCCACAGGATCGCGACGTCCGGCACACTCGCGCGAAACTGCCGGATCGCCGCTGCCGTGAACAACGAATCATGCGTCTCCACCATGATATCCGCCTGCCACCCGCGAGCCTGGCGCCGCATCCGCCACCAACGAATCGTCTCGGCTGCCGCCCTGAGTTCGCTGGCATCACCCGCGTGCCCACCGTCAAAGACCCGCAGCCACCGCGCGCCCACGGCGTCGGCCCAGGGCGCGAACGCCTCCAGTTGATCGCGCTCCGCCGCCGTCGAACCCACGAGCCGTAGCGAGGCGTTGAGCGCCGCGATGCGCACGGGCGAGCCGCGCAACCGGGCCGCCAGCCCCTCGGGCGTGCCATATTCCCGCGCGAAATAATCCGCTAGTTCCACCGAGCCCGCCAACGCGCGCAGCTCCACCGCCGCCACCGCGTGTCGCTCCGCCAGGGCGAGCACCTCGGGCAGCGTCAGCTCGGGGCACCCGAGGCTCGAGAAGCAGCGACACAACGACATGGGTCGCACTAAGGATTTTTCGCCGCAGCCCGACAAACACGGATTTTTTCTCGCCGCAGTCTGCACTTCCCTTACTCCCTCAAAGCTCACTCCCTCAAACATGCCCCGCCCCTGCACCCTGTTCACCGGCCAATGGGCCGACCTTCCCCTCGAGAAACTCGCCCCGCTCGTCAAAAAAATGGGCTACGACGGTGTCGAGCTCGCCTGCTGGGGCGACCACTTCGATGTCGACGCCGCCGTCAGCAGTAAGAAATACGCCCACGACAAGTGGGCGCTGCTGAAGGACCACGGTCTCACCTGCCACGCGATTTCCAGTCACCTCGTCGGCCAGGCGGTCTGCGATCATATCGACGAGCGTCACAAATCCATTCTTCCGCCCGACGTGTGGGGCGATGGCGATCCGGAGGGCGTGCGCAAGCGCGCCGCCCGCAAACTCGCGCTCGCCGCGAAGGCCGCGCGCGTGTTCTTCGACGCCAAGCCCGGCCGCGGTGCCAAGGATGATTTTCCCGCCGTGGTCAACGGCTTCACCGGCTCCAGCATCTGGCATTCGATCTACGCCTTTCCGCCCACGTCCCAAGCCTACTGGGACGCCGGCTACGCCGATTTTGCGAAGCGCTTCGGCCCGATCCTCGAGGCGTTCGACAAGGCCAACGTCAACTTCGCCCTCGAGGTGCACCCGACCGAAATCGCGTTCGACATCGCCAGCGCCCAGCGCGCGATCGAGGCCGTGAAGGGTCACAAGCGTTTCGGTTTCAACTACGACCCCTCACATTTGGGGTATCAGGGTGTCGATTACGTGAAGTTCATCCGCACCTTCGGCAACCGCATCTTCCATGCGCACATGAAGGATGTGTGGTGGGGTCACGGCGACGGCACCGTCGGCGTCTTCGGCGGCCACGTCAGCTTCGGGGACGCCCGCCGCGCGTGGGATTTCCGTTCGCTCGGTCACGGCGACATCAACTTCGAGGAAATCATCGTGGCGCTGAACGATGTCGGCTACCGCGGCCCGCTCTCCGTCGAGTGGGAAGACAGCCGCATGGATCGCGTCCACGGCGCCACCGAGGCCGCCGCGTTTGTCCGCAAGATCGATTTCCCCTCCAGCGCGATCGTTTTCGACGCCCAGTTCGACAAGAAAAACCAGTAACGAACCTTTCGCCCACGGAACACACGGAATACACGGAAAGAAATCCTGCCTGAATTCTTCCGTGTATTCCGTGGGCAATTCTTTATGAGCACTAAGATCGCTATCATCGGCGCCGGCGGCATGGCCGCCTACCACGCCCAGGGTTTTCGTGACGCCGGCGCCGACATCGTCGCGCTCGCCGACGCCAATCCTGCCGCCGCCGAAAAAGCGGCCGCGAAACACGGCATCGGCCGCCACTTCGGCGACGTCGCCGAGATGTTCAAATCCGTCCCCGAGCTCGACGCGGTGTCGATCATCGTCCCGAACAAATTTCACGCGCCCCTCGCCATCGCCGCACTCAAGGCCGGCAAGCACGTCTTCTGCGAAAAACCTCCGGCGCTCAACGCGCGCGAGATGACGCAGATGAAGGCGATCGCCGAAAAGGCGAAGAAGACGCTGATGTTCAATTTCAACAATCGCGCGCGCCCCGAGAGCTACGCGATGATGGAGCACATCACGCAGGGCTCCGTCGGCACGATCAATAGCTGCCAGGCGAAATGGATTCGCCGCACCGGCATTCCTGGTTTCGGCGGCTGGTTCACCAACAAGGCCCTCTCCGGCGGCGGCCCCATGATCGACTTGCTGCACATGATCGATCTCGGCCTCTACTTCATGGGCTACCCCGAGCCGGCCCATGTGCTCGCGCGCAC